>CALFXO010000028.1 GCA_937958025.1 uncultured Syntrophobacteraceae bacterium | reverse complement strand
GAAACGCGCGCTCCACCCATCCGATGGATTCCGCGTATGTTTCCGATAGCGCCGAGCGGCTGAGACACAAGTCCGATGTGCAGAGGGAGAGTTTCTCCCAGTTCGCTCTTTCACACGCGATGACTAGGTCTAGCACTTCCCGGTGCTCACCCGCATCTCCGAGAAGCGCTCCACGCAATGCTTCCGAAATAGGGATATCTTGTAAAATCTCCTCCATGGGGCGCCCCATAACCACGTCCATGCAGGAGAAAAGCCCCAGAAAAAACAGCTCGGACTTCGAGATCCTGCAATTTAGCGAAGCAGCGATTTCCTCGCAGAGACGAGCCCGCAGGAGGGACAGTTTCATCAATTCATGCGGATGATCCTTGCCTAGCTCCATAAGGATCGCGAGGGCCGCCCACTTTCTTATTTCATTTTCTCCGAGTAGCGCGAGCGCCTGCCTGATCGACGTCACCTCCCGACGCAGGCCGAAAAACGCCGAGTTGATATATTTGAGGAGCTTGTAGGTGAGGGCCGGGTCCTGTTCGATGGATTTTCTGAGGGTGTTGTAGCTTGGCTCTTCAGCGCTGAGTTCCTTGAGGATGCGCAGGTAGTTGAGCTTGTACCCAGGAATTTCGCGCCTTGATATTATCTGGGGCTTGCAGAAGAAAAAACCCTGAAAATAGCGATAGCCCATGTCTAGCCCCTGCCGAAACTCCTCGCGCGTCTCGGTTTTCTCGGCGAGAAGCTTCACTTTTCCATCACCGGGGAATCGCTTGGCTATCGCACTCCGCTCCCGTTCGTCCGTTTGCCGGAAATCCACTTTGATGATGTTGACCAGGTCGAGCAAAGGGTTGTTTTCGTTTCCCCGTAGGATGAAGTCGTCGAGAGCGAGCGGGTACCCGGCGGCTCGGATGGTTTTGACCGCCTTGAGCAATTGCGGATCGGGCTCGACGTCCTCCAGGATCTCCACCACCCCTATTTCCTTGGGGAGGTAGGAGGCGGCCCCATCCAATATCAGATTCCTCGTAAAATTGATGAATGCCTTCCTGCCCCCGCACATCTGCCGCGAACCGATGAGCAGCATCACGCTTCTGATGACCGAGAGAGACGCCCTGTCGCCGTCCACATCCGGAAAGACGTTTTCCTCGTTCGCGCGGTAGAGCAGTTCGTAGCCGTAGACCCTCTGCTTAGCGTCAAAAATGGGCTGTCTGGCCACGAACACATCCATCAGGGCCTCCGTATCGAATCGATTGAGATATTGTCGGCGGAATTATGCCGAATCCTATTATCTCACTCGCCTCGTGGAATTCCAAGAGGCAAGTGAACGATGCGGGCGAACAGGGTTTGCAGGGGGAGTTAGTCGAGGGAAGAGTGAGAGGCGTGGCGAGACGGCTTGGGGAGCCGCCCCGGGGGAGTCGTTGCGCTGCGAATCAAGCGTCCGATGCTGCGTCGTAGTGAGAAAAGTGCATGGTGAAGGTTGCCCTTCCCTGCGTTGAGGAGCGGAGCGCGGTTGAATATCCAAACATTTTGGAGAGCGGCACGACGGCCTCTATTACCTGTATCCCTTTGCGCGTGGCAATATTTTCCACGCGGCCCTTCCGGAAATTGATGTCGCCGAGCGCCTCTCCAAGGAAATCCTCCGGGGTCAGGACCTCTATCGCCATGTAGGGTTCGAGCAAGAGAGGAGAGGCTTCCTCGCACGCTTTTTTGAACGCGGTCGCTGCTGCCACACGGAAAGCCAGTTCGGTGGATGCGCCTTCCTGGAACGTTCCGCCGAAGATGGTCGTTTCCACGTCCACTACCGGGTATCCCATGATGTCGCCGCTTCCGAGGGCGTCCTCGATGCCCTGCTGAATCGCGGGAAAGAAGTTCGCTGGGATAGATTCATCCCGCACCTTGTTGACAATGCGGTTCCCTTCGCCCCTTGCAAGCGGTGCGACGTGGACCTCCACCATGGCGAAGTTCCTCGCCCCGCCGATTTCGCGGTCGAAGACGCCCTGCGCCTGGGCCTCGGTCCGTATGGTTTCCCGATGGACGACTTGAGGCTTGCCTATGTTCACGCCGACATTGAATTCTCTGAGGAGCCTGGATATGAGAATCTCCAGGTGGAGTTCACCCATTCCACGTATAATTGTCTGGCCCGTGTCAGGGTCCTCGTTGAAGCGAAATGTTGGGTCCTCCTCGGCAAGCTTGGTGAGGCTGTCCAAGAGCTTTTCCTGGTCGGCCCGTGTCTTTGCTTCGACGGCCACGGATATGACGGGCTCGTAGACGTCGATGGATTCGAGCATTATAGGATGCGCCGGATGGCATAAGGTGTCGCCCGTCTTAGTGGATTTCAGCCCCATGATGGCGACTATGTTGCCCGCGCCCGTCTTCTCCACGCGCTCGCGCTTGTTGGCGTGCATTTGGAAGATCCGGGATATCTTTTCCTTCACTCCCCTGGTGGCGTTATAGACCTCCGCGCCTTCTTCCAGTTTGCCGGAATAGATGCGCGTGTAGGTGAGCTTACGCCCCTGGTCCATGAAAATTTTGAAGGCGAGGGCCGAGAACGGCTCTTTGTCATTGCAGTGGCGCTGCTCGATTTCCTTGGTCGTGGGGTTTTCGCCTTCTATTGGCGGCACGTCCAGGGGAGAGGGCAGGTAATGGACGATCGCGTCGAGGAGCGGTTGCACCCCCTTGTTGCGGAGGGCAGATCCACAGAGCACCGGGACAACCTTTAGCTCCAGAGTTATTTTACGTATGACCGGAATAAGGTCCTCGGGAGCGATATCGCCCCCTTCGAGGTATTTCTCCATGAGGCCGTCGTCCCACTCGGCCGCCTGCGACACGAGTTGCTCCCGCGCATCGAGGGCCTCCGGCATAAGGTCCGGTTCGATATCCACGTACTCGTATTCCGCTCCGAGGGTGTCGTCACGCCATAGGATCTGCTTCATCGCGAGCAGGTCAACAACCCCCCTGAAATCGGATTCCTTCCCGACCGGAATCTGGAGCGGCAGGGGAATCGTCATAAACTTATCCCGAATCTGCCCGACAACATTATAGAAGTCGGCCCCGATCCGGTCCATTTTATTGACGAATGCGATTTTTGGGACGTGATACCGGTCAGCCTGCCTCCAGACGGTTTCAGACTGGGGCTCGACGCCCCCAACGGCGCAAAACACCGCTATGGCGCCGTCCAACACGCGCAGGGAGCGCTCCACTTCTATCGTGAAATCGACGTGCCCTGGGGTGTCGATGAAATGGATTTCGTGATCCTTCCATTGACAGGTCGTCACCGCCGAGGTGATGGTGATTCCGCGTTCCTGCTCATGCTCCATCCAGTCCATTACGGCCGCGCCCGCGTGGACTTCGCCTATCTTGTGGGAGCGACCCGTGTAATACAGGATGCGCTCGCTCACCGTCGTCTTCCCGGCGTCAATATGAGCTATAATTCCGATGTTTCTATATTTTTTTAATTGTCGAGAGTCCGCCATCTTGCCTTGTCCTCGCTCGAAGCCATGATCGGATGAATTTGTTCGGAAAATACGGTCCCGGTCTATAGTCCGCCTGGGAGCATCCATCTTTTTCCCCGTAATAATTGCACGGGGGCAATCACGCGGGAGCTTTCCGGCGGGTGGGCGAAACAGGGATGGGCTGCAACCCGGCGGAATCGACAGCGCCGGAAGGGTTTACGACAGTCCGTAAATAACGCTGGACAACTGAATCAAGAAGCCCGATCCGAACCTAGAAATATAGAGGACCTGGCCACGACTGTCAAGAATGCTGACTCGGCATCGGCGATGACGAGCGAATGGTTTTTCTCGAAGACCCCCTACCACTCGATGTTCAAGCTTTTGAATCCGGTATTCTTTCTCAGGAAATGCCGGCGTCTCTCGATCAAGTTCAGTTAATGAACGCCTTTGGGGCTGGAAATCGGAATAAAGAACGTTCACTACGAGTCCGCTGGCTATAAGGGGTGCGAAGCAGCGCAAGCAAATATGCGGTCCTGACCCAGTCGCCTAGCGAGTACAAACGACTGTGAGGGTGAAGAAGCACAACCGAGAACCGTTCGCCACGGCTCGGGAAAGGCGGAGGCGCTTCGGCAAGAGACGGGAAGCAAATTTTCACTGCAACCTCGCGAGCATTGAGCAAGAGTGCGAAGCCGCAATCACCAGCCGTTCAGCCCCCGAGCCCACCAGGAGCAGAACATGCGCCCGCTCCCTGCTCCTTCAACCAAGTGCGGAACCGGGCGAGGTTCTCCTGCGGACCGAGCGCTATCAGGGTGTCGCCAGCGTTGAGGACCTCCAGATGGGAGGGATTGTAAACCATGCGGCCGTCACATCTCTTGATCCCCACTATAATAAGGTTAAAATCGCCGCGGATGCCCGAATGCATGAGGTCGCGGCCAACGAGCTCGGCATCGACGGGAATGACCAGCTCTTCCATACTGAGTTCGATTCCCTTCCCTGAAAGGGCAAGATCAAGGAAATCGACGACCGTGGGCCGCATGATATGGTGGGCTATGCGCGCGGCGCCCGCGGAGTAAGGGGAAACCACGCGGTCCGCCCCAGCCTTGAACAGCCGCTTTTCGGCCCCGGGGGAATGGGCGCGGGTGTAAATACTGAGATGCTTGTTCAAGTCCCGCGCCGTCAGCACGATGAACACATTGTCCGAGTCCTTGCTGACTACAGAAACAAGCCCGCGCGCATTGTAGACCCCCGCGTCCATGAGGTTTTTTTCTTCCGTGGCGTCACCGACGATATGCAGCGTTCCCTTCTCGAGGAGCCGGGTGGGGAGCGTTTCATCGTTTTCGATAACGATCACAGACATGCCGTTTTTCAGCAGTTCGGAGACTATTATCTGTCCCATTTGGCCATACCCACATACAATAAAGTGACCTTTCAGCCGTTCGCGTTGTTTCTGCACCTTTATTCTCCGGTACGCATCCAGCAGATTGCCATCAAGGAGGAGTTGCGTGAAATAGGCAAGGTTGTAGGCGACGAATCCGGCGCCCAGGAAGATGAGTAGAATCGTAAAAAGGCGCCCCCCAGGTCCGAGCGGCCGCACTTCTCCGAAGCCGACGGTCGTTAGAGTGATGATCGTCATATAAAGAGCGTCAATAAAAGGAAAACCCTCGAGGACCATGTAGCCAACAGTCCCGAAGGTCAGCATGAATACGGACAAAAGGCAGAGCAAGAAGACATGCCGCGCCCTCGCGGCCAACCACAAATTTTCCATGCGACAGCAATCCGGTTCGTCGTGAAAAGCGCCGAGCGTGAAGCTCGTGCACATATTAGTTCAAAGAGTTTCCAAAGGCAATCCGGCTAACGCCGCGGCTCGGTTTCGTCCCGCACCTTCCGCAAACACGACGGGAAAAAACCGGTCGGGCGCCGCAATCGTGCGAGAAGGAACAAATTTATTGACTCTTGTGAAACTTAGTGGCATAAGCAACAATTAAATTAGAATCCTTACACAAGGAACCCGTTTTGCATTATCCCATGCGCTTGAATCATTTTTCACTTGACATCAAACGAGGCGTCTTTATAATCTCACCTTGCTACATATTGCACAAGCGAGGACATGGTGGGCCGCCCGTCGGCTCGTGCTTGGAATAAAGCAGTGGTGCTCATGTTAAACTCATTATCTAAGGAGCAGAAAACGATGTCGAAGTTAGTTCCTCCGCACGGAAAAGAAAGAAAGCTCATGCCTCTCCTTCTGCAGGGAGCTGAGTTGGCCGAAGAAACAAAGAAAGCCAAAACGCTGAAGCAGGTTCCGATCACCTCCCGTGAAGCTTCCGATATGATCATGCTCGGCATCGGCGCTTTCACTCCTCTGACTGGTTTCATGGGCTATGACGACTGGAAGGGCGTTTGCGACAAGTACCTTATGGCTGACGGCACCTTCTGGCCCATCCCGATCACCGTCTCCGCCGACCAGGCCATGGCGGACAGCATCGGCCCCAATGAAGAAGTCGCCCTCTACGACGTCGAGAACGACACCATCATGGGCACCATGAAGGTGACGGAAAAGTACAAAATCGACAAGGAACACGAGTGCAAGTCCGTTTTCTGGACCAACGACGTTGCTGGCCATCCGGGCGTGCAGAGCGTTATGAACCAGAAGGAAGTCAACCTCGCCGGTCCCGTCAAGGTCATCAGCGAGAGTTTCTATCCCAGCCAGTTCGGCGATGTGTATCAGCGCCCCGCCGAAGCCCGCAAGATGTTCGAGGAAAAGGGCTGGAAAACGGTTGCGGCGCTTCAGCTGCGCAACCCGATGCACCGCAGCCACGAGTTTCTGGCGAAGATCGCGGTCGAAGTCATGGACGGCCTCTACATCCACCAGCTCGTCGGCAAACTGAAGCCCGGCGACATCCCGGCGGACGTTCGCGTCAAGGCGATCAACGTTCTGGTCGACAATTACTTCGTGAAGAACACGGTCATCCAGGGCGGCTACCCGGCTGAAATGCGCTATGCCGGCCCCCGCGAAGCCCTTCTTCACGCCGTCTTCCGTCAGAACTATGGTTGCAGCCATCTGATCGTTGGCCGCGACCACGCCGGCGTCGGCGACTACTATGGCCCCTTCGACGCTCAGAAGATCTTCGACGATATTCCCGAAGGCTCCCTTGTTCTCCAGCCCCTCAAGATCGACTGGACCTTCCATTGCTTCAAGTGCGGCGGCATGGCCTCCATGAGAACATGCCCTCACGGCAAGGAAGACCGTTTGCTCCTCTCCGGCACCATGGTCCGCAAGACCCTGTCCGAAGGTGGAGAGCTTCCCGTCGAATTCTCCCGTCCCGAAGTCGTGAAGGTATTGCAGGCGTACTACGCCGGGCTGACCGAAAAGGTGGAAATCAAGCTGCACGGCGCCGCCACCGGCGACGTGAAGAAGCAATAAGCAACTTTTCGCTACCGCAACCGGTGTGGGAGGCTGTCGTTACCTTGGAGCCCTAGCAGAGCAAGCCGCAAAGCGGCAGCCTCTTGATTCAGAAAGGAGGTGTTGGCAGGGCTTAGGGCGGAAGAAAATGACGCCGATTGTAGTGAATGTGGTCATTAAGGATCGTTAACTTTTAGGAGGTATACTATGCCGAGTTATGTCATTTTGGAAAAGTGCGATGGTTGCAAAGGTCAGGATAAGACGGCCTGCATGTACATCTGCCCGAACGACCTGATGGTCCTCGACAAAGAGAAGATGAAGGGCTACAACAGAGCCCCCGAAATGTGCTGGGAATGCTACAACTGCGTGAAGATCTGCCCTCAGCAGGCTGTCGACGTCCGCGGCTACGCCGACTTCGTCCCGATGGGCGCTTCCGTTGTTCCGCTTCGCGGCTCCGAAGACATCATGTGGACCGTTAAGTTCCGCAATGGCACCCTGAAGCGCTTCAAGTTCCCCATCCGGACCACCGCTGAAGGCAAGGCCGAGCCTTTTGCTGGCTTCGAGACCGGCACGGACGACATCAAGAGCGAGCTTCTCTGCACCGAGCCCGCTTCCACCTGGGCCAAAGAGCTCCCCACCATAAAGTAGTTAACCCTTATAAGGAGGTGATAATATGCCTAATTTCGAAACCGTAGTAGTCGATACCGATCTCCTTATCATCGGCGGCGGCATGTCAGCTTGCGGCGCCGCGTTTGAGGCCGCTTACTGGGCGAAGAAGCATGGTCTGAAGGTCACGGTTGTTGACAAGGCCGCGATGGACCGCTCCGGCGCTGTCGCAATGGGTCTTTCCGCCATCAACCAGTACATCGGTTATGCCGATGGCGACAACACCTGTGAAGAATATGTGAAGTACGTCCGCCAGGACCTCATGGGCATTTCCCGTGAAGACTTGGTGTATGACATCGCCCGCCACGTCGACTCCTCGGTCCACCTGTTCGAGAAGTGGGGCCTCCCCATCTGGAAAGATGACGCCGGCAAGTACGTTCATGAAGGCCGCTGGCAGATCATGATCAACGGCGAGTCCTACAAGGTGCTCGTCGCCGAAGCAGCCAAGAACGCTCTCGCTGGCATGGGCGATCAGGCTCAGATTCTCGAGCGCGTTTTCGTGGTCGAGCCCCTTATGGACGTCGCCAACAACAAGTGCCTCGGCGCCGTTGGCTTCAGCGTTCGCGAGAACAAGTTCTACGTCTTCAAGGCAAAGGCCACGATGGCTCTGATGGGCGGCGCGGTTCACGTGTTCCGTCCCCGGTCGGTCGGTGAAGGTCTTGGTCGCGCCTGGTATCCGCCTTGGAATGCAGGCTCCACCGCGTACTTCACGATCCGCGCTGGCGCTGAAATGACCTGCCAGGAAGTCCGCTTCATCCCGGTCCGCTTCAAAGATGGTTACGGTCCGGTCGGCGCTTGGTTCCTCCTGTTCAAGTCCCGCGCGACGAACGCAACGGGCGGCGAGTACATGGTTGAGCGCGCTGGCGAACTTCCCAAGTGGGCTCCTTATGGCCTTGGCAAGCCGATCCCGGCGAACCTCCGCAACTGGCTCGGCATGGAAGACGTCATGGTTGGAAAAGGCCCGCTCTACATGAGAACGGAAGAAGCCATCGCCAACCTGGCCGCCAAGTACAAGGACGATCCCAAGGCCTTCAAGAAGAAGATGAAGGAACTTGAGAACGAAGCTTGGGAAGACTTCCTCGACATGACCGTCAGCCAGTCCATTCTGTGGGCCGGTATGAACATCGAGCCTGAAGTGAAGCCTTCTGAAATCGCCGCTGCCGAGCCGTACTTCATCGGTTCCCACTCCGGCGCTTCCGGCGCCTGGGTGTGCGGCCCCGCCGACATCATGCCTGCTGAGTACAAGAAGCAGTGGGAGCCCATCGGCGTCTACAACCACATGACCACGGTCAAGGCCCTCTTCACGGCTGGTGACGGCTCCGGCGCATCGAGCCACAAGTTCTCCTCCGGCTCCCACGCTGAAGGCCGCATCGCCGCCAAGGGCGCTATCGCCTACATCCTCGATAACAACGCCGCTCCGACCGTCAGCGACGCCACGATCGAAGAACTGAAGAAGACGATCCTTGCTCCGATGGCTCGCTTTGAAGAATTCGCGAAGCTCTCCAGCGATCCGGATATCAACCCGAATTTCATGAAGCCGAAGATGTTCATGTTCCGCCTCCAGAAGATCATGGATGAGTACTGCGCGGGCGTGTCCGCTCAGTTCACCACCAATAAGCAGCTTCTGGAAAGAGGCCTTGAGCTTCTCGACATGCTGAAGGAAGACTCCGCCAAGTTGGCCGCTTCCGATCTGCACGAACTCCTGAGATGCTGGGAAAACACCCATCGCCTCTGGATCGCCGAGAGCCATCTCCGCCACGTGATGTTCCGTGAAGAGAGCCGTTGGCCGGGTTACTACTTCCGCGCCGACCTCCCCGACATGGACGAGGCGAACTGGAAGGTCTTCGTGAACTCCGTCTGGGATCCCAAGACCGGCCAGTACACGATGAAGAAGGTTCCGGTTGTCAATCTGGCGGTCTAAGGCTTTAGAGCCATAAGGCTGTAGGTTGCAAGTCCAGCCCCCGGGCGTTCGCGTCCGGGGGCTTTTTTAGCTTTTATATAGCTTTTATGCAGCCACATTCCCTGCCTCTCCCCAAAGAGCTTCCAGTGCCGCGACGCCTCCCCACAGCGGTGTTGCGCCTTGGAATCCATGCACATTTTCAGTTGAAAATTCCCCTTTATCTGAGGTAATTTAGTGTGTTTGTTGTTGACCCTCTCTCAAATCTGAGATGTGGAGTTGGCGCGTTTCCAGAAGATTTCAATGAAACCGGACTCTTATGATTTGTTATAGGAAAATGAACCCCCTCCCTGCCAAGCTTTTGGAGTCCTGGAGCCATTGCACCTCGAAACTGCATTTTCATCCGCCTATCGACAGCTTACTGGAAATGAACCCTGTCCATCGAGGATTATCAAACTGACCACGGAGGAAATTCTATGGCTGACGCGTTGAACGGAAACCGGAGCATTCTAGTGGTGGGAAGCGGCATGAGCGGTTTAAGCGCCGCCCTGGAAGCAGCCGAAGCCGGCTTTCAGGTTTACATGGTCGAAAAGGAGCCTTACCTTGGCGGCCGCGTAGCCCGCATGAACAAGTACTTCCCCAAGCTCTGCCCCCCCAACTGCGGGTTGGAAATCAACTTCCGCCGCATCAAAAGCAATTCCAACATCCGATTCTTCACCATGGCGGAAGTGACCAAGGTGGAAGGCGAAGCCGGCTCTTTCGATGTAACGGTCGCCATGAAGCCCCGGTACGTGAACGAAAAGTGCACCGCCTGCGGCGCCTGCGCCGAAGCGGCGACCACCACAATTCCCAATACATTCAATGCTGGCCTCGACACCGTCAAGGCCGCATACCTACCCCACGAATTCGCTTATCCCATGCGCTACGTGGTGGCTCCCCAAGTCATCGGAACGGAAGAGGCAGAGAAGATCAAGGCTGCCTGCCCGTTCGACGCCATCGACCTCGGCATGCAGGAGCAGACCTTCGATCTCAAGGTCGGCGCCGTTATCTGGGCCACAGGCTGGAAGCCTTACGACGCGGAAAAGATTCCCTATTACGGATTTGGGAAAAACAAAAACGTCATCACCAACGTCATGATGGAGCGCCTCGCCTCTCCGAGCGGCCCAACGGGCGGCGTCATCCAGCGTCCCTCCGACGGCGCCGTTGTGAAGAACATCGCTTTTATCCAGTGCGCTGGCTCCCGCGACGAAAATCACCTGCCCTACTGCTCCAGCATCTGCTGTCTCGCATCCCTCAAGCAGTCTACTTACCTGCTTGACGCCGACCCCGAAGCCAAGGCCACGATCTTCTACATAGACATCCGGGCGCTCGGGAAATATGAAGACTTCTTCGTCAAGGCTCAGGCAAACGAACGCCTCACGCTCATTAAGGGCAAGGCCGGAGAAATAACCGAAGACCCGCAGACCGGCGCGGTCACGGTGCAGGTGGAAGACCAGTCCACCGGCAAAATTCTCAAGCAGCAGTTCGACCTCGTGGTGCTCGCCACAGGAATGGTCCCGACCGCCTCGGGCGACAAGGCCCCGGCGGAAGTGGCTTACGACGACAATGGATTCATTCTGGCCGAGCAGGCCACGTCCGGACTCATCGGCGCAGGCTGTGCGCGGCGCCCGTCCGATGTGGCGACAAGCGTTCAGGATGCCACCGCGGCAGCTCTCAAGGCCATTCAAGCGACGTTCAGGAGGTAAATAATGGAAAAAAAGATGGGAGTCTATATCTGCACTGGTTGTGGGATCGGCGACGCGCTCGATGTGGAAGCTCTGGCCAAGGTGGCCTCGGGCGAATTCAAGGCCCCCGTTTGCAAACAGCACCCCTTCCTTTGCAGCCCGGAGGGAGTTGCCGCGATTAAGGCGGACATCGACGGCGACGGCGTCAACGCCGTAGTGATTGCCGCCTGCTCCAACCGCGTCATGGCGGACGTGTTCAACTTCGGCCCCGACAAGCTGGTGGAGCGCGTGAATCTTCGCGAGCAGGTCATCTGGTCTCATCCGGCCAACGACGAAGACACGCAGATGATGGCGGAAGACCAGCTCCGCATGGGCTGCACCAAGATGAACGACATGCAGCCGCCCGAACCCTTCCAGGGCGAGAACCTGAGCAAGCGAATCCTTGTGGTTGGCGGCGGAATCACCGGCATCACCGCCGCTAAGGAAGCCGCGAAGGCGGGCTACGAGACGGTGCTCGTCGAGAAGAGCGACCAGCTCGGCGGATACATGAAGAACGTCTTCAAGCTGCCGCCGACCCAGCCGCCCTACGATGAAATCAAGGAAACCGGCCTGGAAGCGATGGTCGAGGAGCTCAACGGCCTCTCCGGCGCGAAGGTATACACCAACGCCCAGGTAGCCAAGATTTCCGGCGCTCCCTGCATGTTCGACGTGGAAATCCAACAGAATGGAAACACCGCTACGGAGCGCGTCGGAGCCATCGTCCTCGCCACCGGCTCCGAACCTTATGACGCCTCCAAGCTCACGAATTACGGCTACGGCTCCCTGCCGGACGTTATCGCCGCCCCGCAGCTCGAGGCCATGTTCAAGTCGGGCAGCGTAACCCGGCCCTCGAACGGAGAAACCGTCGGAAGCGCCGCTTTCATCCTCTGCGCGGGCTCCCGCGACCCCGAACACCTGCCCTACTGTTCGGCGGCCTGCTGCGTGGAATCCCTCAAGCAGGCGAAGTACTTCAAGGATGAGAACCCGTCTACTCCGGTTTACATCTTTTACAAGGATATCCGCGCCAACGGCAACTACGAGCTTCTCTACAAACAGCTCCAGAAGGACGGCGTGACCTTCGTGCGCGGAACGGTGACGGGCATTGAGGATGACGGCTCTGGAGCGATGGTGGTTTCCGCCGAGGACGTGCTGACGGGCTCCCCGATCATGTCCGAAAGCGTGGACCTCGTGGTGCTCGCGACCGGCATGGTGCCTACCAGCGCCCTCGGCGAGCCCTACAAGGCCCAGGCGCCGAAAGAAGGCGAGGAGAAGGCCGAAACGCCCGCCGACACCATCCTGGTATCCAACCTCCTCAACCTGCAATACCGCCAGGGCCCGGAAGTTCCCGGTCTCAAGTACGGCTACCCGGATTCCCACTTTGTGTGCTTCCCGTATGAATCCCGCCGCACGGGCATCTATCCGGCGGGCTCTGTGCGCGCCCCGATGGATTATGGCCGTTGCGCCGTGGACGCCGCGGGCGCGGCGCTCAAAGCCATCCAGTGCGTGGAGCTGACCTCGCAGGGCAAGGCCGTCCATCCGCGCGCGGGCGACATGAGCTATCCCGAGTTCTTCATGCAGCGCTGTACGCAGTGCAAGCGCTGCACCGAGGAATGCCCCTTCGGCGCCATCAACGAGGACGAGAAGGGCAATCCGCTGCCTAACCCGACCCGCTGCCGCCGCTGCGGCGTGTGCATGGGCGCCTGTCCCGAGCGCATCATTTCCTTCAAGAATTACTCGGTGGGCATGATCGGCAACGTCATCAAGAGCATCAACGTGCCCGACGAATACGACGAGAAGCCCCGCATCGTCGTCCTCGCCTGCGAGAACGACGCCTATCCGGCGCTCGACATGGCGGGCATCCGGCGTCTCTCCTACAACCCGTGGGTCCGGATCATCCCGGTCCGCTGCCTTGGCTCCATGAACCTTGTCTGGATCGCCGACGCGCTTTCCAAGGGCATCGACGGCATCCTGCTGCTCGGCTGCAAGCACGGCGACGATTATCAGTGCCACTTCGTGAAGGGCAGCGAGCTTGCCAACATCCGCATGACCAAGGTCCAGGAAACCCTGAACCGGCTGGTGCTCGAAGCCGACCGCGTCCGTCTGGAGCAGCTCTCCATCACGGATTACACGAAGCTTCCCGAGCTTCTGGATTCCTTCTCGGAAAGGCTTGCGGAGCTTGGCCCCAACCCGTACAAGGGTTACTAATCGGCAGGGAGGAGGCCCGGCGAGGGCCGATTCCTCCCACGCCATATTGGACCGACAGTGAGATGATCCAGATCCGGGAGCGTCCGATGAGGAAAGCGCTTCCTGCGGACGACGCCCTTCCCCGGCGCCCCGGAGTCGATATCTAAGGAGCGATGCATGGAACCAAAAGTTGTTTCAATGGAAATGCGGGACTACATTGCGGAAATGGGAGCGGAGACGATCAACTGGTGCATGCAGTGCGGTCTCTGCACGAACCTTTGCCCCTGGAGGCAGGTGCCGGGTGAAACGAGCGAGAAGTTCAACATCCGTCATATGCAGCGCCTCGGCCAGATGGGCATGGAAGGCTTCGAGGAGGAGTTGATCCTCTTCGCCTGCTCCACTTGCGGCATGTGCCAGGAAAACTGCCCGCGCGGCGTCAAGATCATAAACAACGTCCGCTCGATGCGCGGCAGCATCGTGGGCGCCGGAATGGCCCCCGCGAACCTGCGCCCCATCCTAGGAAGCGCCCACGCGAACGGCAATCCCTGGTCCGGCCCCCGCGACAAGCGGACGGCATGGCAGGAAGGGCTCGACGTTCCGGCGTTCGGACCCGACACGGAGTACTTTCTCTTCGTATGCTGTCATTCCTGCTACGATCCGCGCAGCACGAAGGTTGCGCGCAGCGTCGCGAAGGTCCTCAAGCACGCCGGCGTGAGCTTCGGCGTGATCGGCGCCGAGGAAAGCTGCTGCGGCGAGAGCATGAGAAAGCTCGGCGACGAAGAGCTTTTCCAGAAGCTCGCCCAGTCCAACATCGACCTTTTCAACAGCAAGGGCGTGAAGAAGATCATCACCACCTCCCCGCACTGCCTCTGGACATTTAAGAACGAATACCCCGAGCTCGGCGGCGAATGGGAAGTGATCCACTACACGGATCTCCTCGCGCAGCTCCTGGCCGAAGGGAAACTCTCCCTCCCCAAGGGCATGGCGAAGAAGGTGGCCTACCACGATCCATGCTATCTCGGGCGGCACAGCAAGATCTACGACGCCCCCAGGAAGCTCCTGGAAGGTCTGCCCGATGTGCAGCCGGTGGAGCTCAACCGCAACCGCGAAATGAGCCTCTGTTGCGCGGGCGGCGGCGGTCGCATCTGGGCGGAAGTTCCCATGGGCGAGCGTTTCGGGGAGCTGCGCATCACGGACGCGGTGGAAAACGGCGCGGAAATGCTCACCACCGCTTGTCCGTATTGCCTGAACATGCTGACGGACGCCTGCAACAGCCTGAACAAGCAGGATCAGCTGGAAATCACGGAGCTTTCCGAGCTCCTCGCGGACTCCATAGGCTAGCGCTTTGCCGGGGTTCTTTTCGTAAGTTGGGGTGAGCGAACGCGAACCCCACTATGGACAACAGGTAAAGTGAAGCCTGATTGCCCCTAGCCAGAGTTATACAGTTGCCAGGAGGGCGGGATATCGCCATTGCAAAGGGACGCCTTCCCGCCCTTGACGCAATGATTTATACTGGAGAGAAAGCTCCCGGACCGGGAGCCTGAAAGGGGCTTTGCTTCCCAAAGGGGCGAAGCCCCACGCGTCAGCCGGCCATTCTACGATAGACCGCTCCGCCGGTTGCACTCGTTGCCAACATCTTCAGATCCGGAGCGTTTCAACTCCAACCATAGGAGGATATCGACATGCAGGTGGATGAAGACATCTTCACTGTCCTAAAGGATCATGAACGCGACTACTACATGGGACGATGGGAAGACGAAGGGGGATTGGTGCTGGAGCCGTATTGCCATTGCGGCAACGTGCTCGAGGAGAATTTCGTCTGTCCTTCCTGCGGACGCCCGTGCAGCTGCAGTTACGTCGTCTGCGAAGACGCCAAGGCTTTCGAGGCTGTCGAGAAATTGATTAACGGCAGTCCTCAGTTCCGCGATTTCGAAACCTCCCTGCTTGTCAGGAAATAGCTGTTCAAGCCAAAGAGAATAAGGAAACCCTATGCAGTCCTTCCCCGATCTAGAAGCAAGCGACCAGCAGGTTCTCACCGAATCGAGCGAGTTCCGCTTCGCCTGCCACGACAGTCTTCCGTGCTTCACCCAGTGCTGCCGGGACGTCAACATCTACCTCACGCCCTACGACGTGCTGCGGCTTCGCCGCGCCCTGAAGATGGGCTCCACCGAATTCCTGCAAAAGCACACCCGGCATTTTCTGGCCAGGACCGTTCCTATTCCCGTGGTGCAGTTGGCGATGGATGAGGAGTCCCTCGCCTGCAAGCTGGTGACTCCGAACGGATGCAGCGTTTACGGGGACCGGCCGTGGGCCTGCCGCATGTTCCCGGTGGACTTGGGAAGAGAGAGCGGGGAATATTGTTTCATCGCTGGAAAGGAGCGCTGCAAGGGGCTCGGAGAGTCGAAGCGTTGGACGGTTGGCGAATGGATGGATGACCAGGGCGCAAGGGGCTACATGGAGATGGAAAATCACTTCCAGGCGATTGTCCCGCCCGGCTACGCGCCGGCGATCACCATGGGACCGGGACTCGGCAAGCTGCTCTTTCTCGCGTACGACCTTGACCGTTTCGTCACACTGCTTAATGACAAAGCTTTCCGGGCATGTTACGAGGTGGACGAGGAAGCCGTCAAGCGCGCCGCTGAAGACGACGAGCAAATGCTGTTGCTCGCCTACCAGTACATAAGAAGCCAGCTCGACGAATTGCAGTAGAGATATTTATTGGCGCAACGATTGCGCTTAAGGAATTGGTTCATGCAAATCGAACAGACCGCTCCCGGCCCATTGCAGGATCTGCTCCATCCCCTGGAAGGCGGGGAGTTCAGCTTCGCCTGTCATTCAAAAGTATCCTGCTTCACGGAATGCTGCCGACAGCTCAACCTTTTGATGACCCCCTATGACGTCGTACGCCTCAAGAACAGCCTCGGGATCGACGCCGATGCGCTCATTGAGCAGTACACCGACGTGCGATTCGACGAACAGAGGGGCCTGCCAACCGTCTATCTCAAGATGCTCGACAACGAGCGTAAGACATGCCCCTTCGTGTCACCCGAAGGCTGCCGCGTCTACCTGGACCGCCCCTCGGCCTGCCGGACCTATCCCCTCGCCCGCGCATCCAGAAAGCACAGGCTGCACGGCACACTCATAGAAAATTATTTTATCGTGAAGGAGCCCCACTGCAAGGGGTTTGAGGAAGAGCGGCGCTGGACCGTGGATGAATGGATTTCGGACCAGGGGTTGGAGCCTTACCACGCGATGAACAATCTCTGGATGGAAATCGTCACGCATCCGAAGCTGTCTTCGGCGCAGCTCTCCGAAAAACAGGCGCAGATGTTCTTCATGGCGAGCTACAACGCGGAGCAGTTCCGGAACTTCGTGACCAGGAGCCGCTTCCTTCAAATATTCAAACTAGACCCGGAAGAAATCGAGCGCATCCGCGAAAATGACGAGGACCTGTTGAAGCTTGCCTACCGCTGGCTGAGGTTTTCACTTCTGAACGAGCCGTCACTGGAGAAAAATACATAGCCCAGCACGCAGGTTCGCGCATTCCACTCAGCAGCTTCAAACTAATAGCCGGTTCGCCCGCCGTCGCGCAGAGAACGGCGGAGGGGGAATGCACTTCACCCACGCCGCCGGGTTCCACCAGCGGCATGAGCGCGGCTAAGCAGCGTCCCGTCGCAGCTACTCTTCGTGAATGATCCTGTCTTTCCCGGCGTCCGGGGACCATACGGGAAGAGGCCCGCAGCTTCCGGTTTCGGGGTCGTACTTGTGCCGGTAGGAACATCCGACGCTCGTCGTTTTGGTCATATGCGACCACCCCTTAACGTAGTAAGAACATTCGTCATTGAAGCAGACATAAAAATAAGAGGCGCTCCACGTCGACATGAGGGGCACTTCCCACTTGCACATCCTCTTCCCGCAATACGGGCAAATGGTTTTGTCTTCCGTTTCCGCCATGACGTCTCCTTCTGGTGAATCTCAAAAGTTCGGTGAAATCACTGTAAGCAATATCAAGCAACCGAGACACTCGGAGCATTCTCCGCCACCCAACCCACGCTGCCGAAACTCGGCGCCTAAGGTAAAATAATTATGCGGTCTCGCTGAGACAAGGGGCGCCGAAACAGGCTCCGTTATTTCCCGTCCCAACGTTTATTCTTGTCTCGACGAGGCGGCATCGTTCGACGCGTCATCCCCGGTCTTCTGGGAATCGAAAACGCGGTTGGTCATATAAAGCTCGGCAAACTCCCGCATCGTATTTTTCATGATCTGTTCGTAGTTGGTGACGCTCCTGTCGAAATACTCTTCAATCTTCTCGTAGCTCAACTGCTCAAGATCATTGCAAAGGTTGAGGTATTCCTTGCGGAGTTCCTCGGGAAGAGCCTTGACCATATTCTGCCCAAGAAGATTCTCATACAGCTTGTACATCTTTTCGAGCAGTTTTTTAAGCTCCGGCTCCTCCAGCTTTTCCCCTTTTTTATCGACCAGCACCTTGCAAAAATTCATGATATAGGGGTTGCGCACAGAGCTGAGGGGAATCCCCTTTATTTCTTCCTGACTTTTTATCTGACTCTCTTCTGACATCGGCGTATTCCTCTTTCGACAGGCATAATGCATCATGATGGGCGACTGGACAGGCCAGCCGTCACGTTATTCTCGAATCGGGATTACGGTCGTTTCCGCAGACGACTTTGTGAGCCATGCACGGCGCGCTGCGCAATCAGCAGGCTTTCTCGAGTGCGCCAAACGACGCCTCAACGGACAATGGCAATCATTCAGCGGATTTTCACCCCATACCGTAACAGATTATTTTAGCATCAATTCCTCCGTGGCGCTAACTATTTTGTCATTATTCGCGCTGAAATGCACCAACAGGCCCTGCTGTTTCTCCAATCGCATCGCTCGGCGCTGCATTCTGAACCCAAAATCTTCCCACTCGAGAGATCCCCATTACAATCCTTGCATGCGAGGGAACGACGCCGCAGCGCTGGCAACCGGGTTCCAGACGGCGGCAGTCACCCGTGAAACGCTTTCTACACAGGGATTTTAACCTTCAATAACTCTCCAGCAAGTCAGGCATTAAAAAATCTCTTTCAGCCGGCATAGTTAATGCTAAATTGCATCCATGCTTGAATCGCCAACTCAACGGAGGCTACGCCTCGAGGCTTGAAAATGAACCGTATGATCCATTCGAGATATTTTCGCCGGGCAATGGCGGTGGTTCTCATCATCGCGGGATGCAACGCCGCCTTCGCGACGGTAGGCTTTCTTGCGCTCCCACCGCTCATCGGGAGTCGCCTCGTCGCCATCATTTCCGAGAAACTGCACAGGAACGCGACAATCCGGCATATCGCCGTGAACCCCTACACTTTGAAGGTGGCGCTAAAGGGGTTGGAGATAAGAGAGCCAGACAGCGACGCAATATTTGCGTCATGCAAGGACCTGTCCCTGCATTTGTCGCCCCGATCCATCACCAGGCTGAGCGTCGTCGTCGATGATCTCCTGATAGACAACCCATTCGTCAGCATAGTTCGCAACGGCGACAGGACCTATAACTTCGAGGACCTGTTGAAGCAAAACAGACAGGGCGTCTCTCACGATGAAGGCCCCGCAACGGAAGCCCACGCCCCCCGCTTCGCGATCAATAATGTGAAGCTGCGGGGGGGAAGCATCACTTTCGACGATATCCCTCTTTCCAGCCGACATACGATCGAAAATATCGAATTTTCCTCGCCGTCCCTGTCAAACAATCCGTCCTCGGGTTTTACCACCAACGCCGCGTTGTCCGCAATTGTGGACGGCGCGCTTTTCAGGCTGAACGGCAATGCAAGGGTCTCGAACGACGCCGTAGGGACAGAGTTTCGCATTACGCTGAAAGACGTCGGCATTCCGGAATATTTCGATTACATCCCGGGAGTGCAAGGCATTGAGGCCCATTCCGGGGCCCTCGACGCTGACATCTGCGTTTCCTTCCTGCGCCCCACGTCGGAGGATCAGCGGATCAACATCTCGGGCGACTTGATGCTGCGAGACATAGACATATCGGACAGGGATGGCAAGCGACTCGTTAAGGCCGACCGGATTGAAGCCATTAACGCAATCTATGATGCGTCCGAGAAAAGGCTGACAATTGGAAACGTCGCTTGCAAGGGACCGGACGTGAGCATTGTGCGGGACGCTGCGGGAGACGTCAATCTCCTTAAGGCCATCCAATTGGGCCCGTCCCAGTCACAGACAGGGGAAGCCTCTCGGATCGTCGTTTCAGTCGACTCGGCGCAGCTAGAAGGCGGCAGGCTATCGCTCTTGGACCAGTCGGAGGGAGAGCCGTTTCATATCGTTATCTCCCCGCTCGACGCCTCGCTCCAGAATTTTTCGAGCGAAAAGAACGCCCACGCGGCTGCTTTCGACATCAAGTTCAAGACAGACGACGGAGAGAGTTTTCAGGCATCCGGCGCATTCTCCCCCGATCCGTTGACGGTAAAGGGAGCGCTTGAGGTTGCGGACGTCGCGCTTCGGAAATTCCAGCCTTTTTACAAGAACAAGATCTCCTGCGATATCGCGGACGGCAAGTTGGACGTTGAGACCCGCTTCGACTGCTCCCACAGCGGAAAGGCCCTGCAAGTCCGGCTGACGAACGCCAAGGCCGCCGTTCATTCCCTAAAGGTCCAGAAGGCGGGCCAGGATGTGCTGAGCGCGTCCGGCATATCCGTGGAAGGAGGGACTTTCGACCTCGCAGGAAAGCAGGCGCATATCGACTCGCTCTCCATCAGCCAGGCGTATGCAGCCGTCATGCGCGACGCCGATGGGGCGCTCAACCTTCGGCAGCTTTTCGCGCCGCAGGGCGAAGCGCCCTCCCAAGCAAACGGCGCCGGCGATAACAAGCAGCCCCCTTGGAACTTCACTCTCAAACGCCTTCAGGCAACCGATGGAATCATCTATGTTTACGACGCCATTGCCCCGGATTTGGTCTCTTTCACGATCAATCATCTGAACGCCGCGGTGGACGACGTTTCGGAGGCGCTTCATGACAAGACGGCAGCGTCCCTCTCATTCTCCATGAACGGGAAGGACTCCGTCTCCAGCAAGGGTAAAATAGGATTTTCACCGCTTTTCGCGGACCTGCGCATCGATGGCAGGATGGACGCGGCGGCGTTCAGGGGCTATGTCCCCGCCAAAACCCAATTGTCTCTCATCAAGGGAGATTTCGGGCTAAACGGAGCATTAAACCTCACATCCTCGCCCCCCTCCCCCGGATGCTCCGTTAAGTTCCAGGGCGAAGCGTCTCTCTCCGATTTCGCGTTCGCCGGACGCAAGGACGGGGTGATCGTTTTCAGCGGTGAGCGCCTCGCCATGAATATGACGTCCGGATACAACCCCACCACGTTGCGCGCGACGGACGCCGTCCTTAGCGGCTTCTACGCCAACCTTGTCCTTCTCCCCAATGGGATTCTCAACGTGCAGGCGCTCGCCACCGGGAGCGACATGGCGACGGGCGTAAAGCCCGCGAGCACAGCGCCGGTCTCCGCTGCGTCCTCGGCGCCATCGAAAGGCAAGGAGGAGGACGTCTTCAAGGAGTTGGTGGTGGAGAAGCTGAAGCTGGAAAAGGGCGCCGTCCATTTCATGGACAAGCGGGTGCAGCCCGCTTACTGGACCAGCATCGACCACATCGAAGGCTCCATAACAGGCTTCACCCTGGGAGGGCTAAAACCCGCGGACATTGACCTCACCGGGAAGCAGAACAACTACTCCCCGCTCCATATTGGAGGCAAAATCCTTCCCATAAGAAAGAACCTCCTGGTCGACGTCAACATCAAGTTCACCGATGTCGATATGGTGCAGATGAACCCCTATTCTCGGAAGATTCTCGGCCACAATATCCAGAAGGGAAAAGCATACCTCAACTTGCGCTACTTCATTGACAAGGACAAGATCGACTCGCAGAACATCGTGGTGATCGACAACATCGCCCTCGGCGACTCGATCGAAAGCTCCGAAGCCATAAACCTGCCCATTAAGGCCGCCATCGCGATTCTCAGAAATGGCAACGGCGAGATACATTTCGATATTCCCATCAGCGGGAGCCTCAACGACCCGACGTTCAGCTTCCGAAAAATCATAGTGGACTTCCTGTACAACCTGGTAAAAAAGGTGATTACCGCCCCGTTTGCTTTCCTGGGGCTGCCGTTCGGAGGCGGGGAAGAGTTGCGTCATCTGGAGTTCGACTACGGAAGCAGCGACGTCAGCGACCAGACGAAAAAGAAGCTCGACCTCCTCATAAAGGTGATCCAGGATCGTCCGTCCCTGAACATAGAGCTGGAAGGACGCATCGACATGGACCGGGACAGGGAGGAACTGCGGAAGAACATCCTCCATCAGAAGGTGCAGCAGCAAAAGTTCACGGAGCTCATAAAGAAGGGGCTTCCCGTCTCCTCGGTTGAAAAGATTACAATCCCGGCGGACGAATACCACAAATACCTGAAGGCGGCGTATGAGGCGGAGCCGTTCGACAAGCCGAAGAACGTCATCGGACTTGAGAAAAGCCTCTCCGACGCGGAAATGGAGGCACTCATGCTCCAGCACATCACGGCCTCCGACGACGACCTGAGGCTCCTCGCACTCAAGCGCACCATCGCCCTGAGGGATTATATGGTGAACACCGGTGGGGTCGATCCGGGCAGGGTGTACCTCGTTGAACCCGAAACCCTGGCGGCGGAGCACACGGACGGAGTGAAGGACAGCCGGGTGGACGTGAGGCTCAAATAGACGGTCCGCTGCGCTTCGCGCGAATCAGCATTTTGAGCATCTTCCCGGCAAGGGGCTCCTCCGCCTTGATGGCCCCGTGCGGACACACCTCCTGGCAGCAGTAGCAGCGAATGCACGCATCGTAATCGAAGTGGAGGCTTTTCCCCTGACGGGATATAGCCTTGGCGGGGCAAATTTTCCAGCACTCGCCGCACAGGCGGCATACGGACTGCCGCACGACCGGGCGCTGGATGAGATGCCTCCGCAGGAGTCCGTGCACGATTCTGGGACCGGCAAGCAGGGACGCCATCTCCGGCAGCTTAAAATCCCGAACCCCAGAAAGCGCGCCATCCACCTCTATCGGGTGCTTCACGAGCCCCAGTTTTTCCGCCGCCCTGTTCGTCAGGAGGCTCTCCGGAGAGAGTCCCAGCATCCCGCAAACCGTCGCGTCTAGCGCCACCGCATCGTCGCTCCCAAAGAGGAGCCCGAGATTCCTGGGGGAGCCGCTCGCCCCCGGCCCCTGCCCTTCCATCGCGAGCACGCCGTCCAGTATAGTGAGGGAAGGCGCAACCACTTTGTAAATGTGGACAAGCAGGTTCGCGAACACCGCGCGGTCCACCCCCGCCCTGAAATGCCATTCGGGCTTTCGGTATCCGACCACGCACCCGAACATATTTTTCACCCCAAGCGTGAGGAGCATCTGTCCGTGCGTTTTGAGTTTCGCCAGGTTGAGAAGGACGTCCGCGTCAAGCGCCTCTTCCGCTATCTCCAGCCGGTGAAAGGGCTCTCCGGCATCCACGACGCGCGACGCCTCGAACGGGCGGCACTCCACGTCCAGCCCTTCGAGGGCTTTCCTGTAGCCGCCTTCCCGCATCATCTTTTCAAAAGACCCCATTGCCGGGCTGTCCGAAACCGTCGGGACGCCTCCCCGGTGCAGCACATATTCCACAGCGGCGCGAACGACATTCGGGTGCGTCGTCATGGCCCGCTCCGGCGGCGCGGGGGCGAGCATGTTCGGCTTGATGCAAACGCGCGCGCCCTGCCCGATGATCTTTTCCCCGCCGAGTCCGTCCATTATCTCAAAGAGCGTTGTCTTCAGGGCGTCGTAATCGTAAGAAGCCGCATGGCGGACCATGACCTTTGGCATTTCATACTCTCCTGCTGAAAACTATGGCAAACGGGGGTAGATGGCGTCTATCTGGCGCGGACGCCTCTCGCGACGCTCCGGACCTCTTCCATCACCGCCTCCAGATCGACAGTGAGGATGCGGCCGCCTTCCACCACCAACTCCCCGTCCACCCATACGTGGCGCACGTCGCTCCCCCGGACGGAATACACCAGGTGCGAAATAGGATCGTACAGCGGGGTAAGGTGCGGCTGGTTGCAGTCGATGGCTATGAGGTCCGCCTTCTTGCCGGGCTCCAGGGAGCCGATTGCGTCGTCCCAGCCGAGCGCGCGGGCTCCGCCGATGGTCGCCATGCGAAGCGCCTCGCGGGCGGTGCAAACCGTCGGGTCGTTCCGCGTTACCTTGTGGAGCTTCGCGGCCTTGTCCATTTCAGAGAAAAGATCGAGGTCGTTGTTGCTCGCGCAGCCGTCCGTCCCGAGCCCTACATTCACCCCGGCGGCGAACAGCTCCGGGATGGGCGCGACGCCGGAGGCCAGCTTCATGTTGCTTTCCGGATTATGGGCAACGCCCGCACCACGCTCCCCCAACAACGCTATTTCCCCTGCGTCCACCCATACCGCATGGGCGCAGAGGGTGCGGGCATCGAGGACCCCCAGCCGGTCGAGATGCTCCGCCGGACGCACGCCATATTGCGCGACCAGCACGTCCACCTCGGAAGCCGTCTCCGAAAGGTGGATCTGAAAAAGGATGCCGTTCTCCCGGCAAACATCCTTCACCCATCGGAGGGTTTCGGGTCCGCAGGTGTAAGCCGCATGGCAGAAAAGAGACGGCCGCAGTCGATCCACCCCCTTCGGAAATGCCTCCAGATAAGCTTCCGCGCGACTTCGGGACTTGGCCGGATCGGGGTTGTCGGGCGCCGGAAAATCCAGGACCCCCTGCCCCAGGATGGCCCGTGAGCCTGCTCTCAGCGCGGCTTGGGCTGCGTATTCCTCGAAAAAGTACCCGTCGCAGAAAGTCGTCACTCCATTGATGAGCATCTCGGACGCGGCAAGCAAGGTCCCGCAACGCACGAGATTGGCATTGACGCTCGCCGCTTCGGCGGGAAAGATGACCTCGTGGAGCCACCGCTCAAGCGGAAGATCGCTCCCAAGCCCCCGGAAGCAGGTCATCGAGGCGTGCGTATGGGTGTTGACGAGACCCGGCAGGACCATGAATCCCATTAGGTCCACCTCGCGCCGCCCCCGGTAGCGCGGTCGCATAACATCCGATGAGCCAATCTCGATCAGGGAATTCCCATCGATGGCGATTGCCCCGGAACGGATGCAGCGCATTTCCGCGTCGCAGGTCACGATCCAGTCGATACCGTAGAGGAGCCAGTCCACCAGCGCCGGCCCCTCCATTTCCGGAGCCGCATCGCGCTGGGAATCAGGACTTGATGAGGCGGGCGAGAGAGCGGACATGGTCCATCACCTCATTCACGTCAAGGGTGAGCAGTTTGCGGTCTTCCATGACAAGACGCCCGTTGATGATGCTGTGCCGCACGTCGGCCCCGCGCGCCGCATACACCAAGTGGCTGACGGGATCGTAGACGGGCGTGAGGTGCGGCTTGCGGAAATCCACCACGATGCAGTCGGCGAGCATGCCGGGCGCCAGCATCCCGACGCGTCCCTCCAGGCCTAGGGCGCGCGCGCCGTTCACCGTCCCCATTCTCAGCGCGACTCCCGCGGGGATAGCCGTCGGGTCGAGGCGCGCCGCCTTGTGCAGCTTGGCGCACGAATCCATTTCGCCGAAGAGGTCCAGGTCGTTGTTGCTGGCGCAGCCGTCCGTCCCGAGGGCCACGTTGACTCCCATGTCGAGGAGATCCGGGATGGGAGCGACGCCGGAGGCAAGCTTCATGTTGCTTTCGGGATTATGGACAACCTGCACGCCGCCATTGGCAAGAAGCTCCATATCGGGGCCATCGAGAGCAACGCAGTGGTCGGCGATGAGGCGCGGACCGAGAAGCCCCAGGCTATGCGCGTGGGCGACCGGACGACGCCCGTAGCGCTCCCGGAGTTGCTTCACTTCCGCCTCGTTTTCCGAAAGGTGAATGATGAGCGGAGCGTCGCACCGTTCCGCCAAGTCGCGGCATTTTCCGAGCAAATCGGGCGAGCAGGTGTAGAGGGCGTGCGGTTCGACGGCTATACGAACGAGCGGGTCCCCCTTCCACTCCTGGATCAATTCTTCGGTAAAGCGCAGTCCGTTCTCGATGGGGCCATAATGCGGGGAGGGAAAATCGTACAGCACTTCGCCGACAAGCGCCCGCATCCCGACAGACTTCGCCGCCTCTGCAACCTTATGCTCGAAGAGGTACATGTCGCAAAACGTCGTGGTCCCCGAGAGGATCATCTCGGCGCACGCCAGCATCGCGCCCCAGTAAACCCAGTCCTCGCCAATCTTCTGCTCCGCCGGGAAGATGTGCTCCGTGAGCCATTCCATGAGGGGGAGATCGTCCGCAAGGCCTCGGAAGAGGGTCATGGATGCGTGCGTGTGGGAGTTGACGAGCCCTGGGAGGACCACGCAACCCGAAACATCGAGAGTCCGGGCGGCCTTGAAACGTCCCTCAAATTCATCGGATGGCCCGACGGCGACGATCTCCGAAGATCGGATCGCCACGGCGCCGCGTTCAAAATAGCGATTTTCCGCATCGAGGGTCAGGACCATCCCGTTCAGCAGCAGAATATCGGCGAAAGAAAGATGACTGCCGCCGGAATGACTGGATTCACCAATGGTCATCGTTGTACGCGCTTTCCGAATGCAGGGTTTAAGGATCAGAAAGGCGGAAGCGCAAATGTCTTCCCCACGCGGGCCGCTCAATTACAGGACGCGGCCTTCAGCCAGTCCAGCACTTCCTCAATGCTCTCGGCGTCAAGCAATATTTCGCCCAACTCCTCCTTTTGCTCCATCGTGAGCCTACTCAGTTGGGGGATCAGGAATGCGGCGTCGGTTCGGAACCTTTTTGAAAGCATCCTGAGGAGCAGGTTGTTGGAAGCTATTTGCTTTCCCTCTGATAACCCGATCTGTTTTCCCTCCGATAATCCAATTTGCTTTCCTTCCTCGATAAGCCGCTCATAGGTGGTCATTATGGCCTCCTTTACATTCGCCTTGATGGTGTGAGCCGCCAAGTCGATAAAGTCCTCCTTGGGGATGTCGTAGACTTCCAGCACGTAACGGAAAAGAATCTCCAGATGGCGCGCAAAACCGGGGGACTGGCTGAGTTCGTTGAGCGCCTCGAACGCCCGCGCCACCCGCGTCATGAAATCCTTGCGTCCAAAAGCGCCCAGCATGTCCCGCAATATCCGGACTTCCGCATTCCCTGCCACGTCCTCCTCGCTAAAGGGGGATAGGTCGAAAAGGCGGAACCGCAGCTTCGGGATGTACTCGGCAAACCCTTCATCCGGAGCGTCCACCAGGGCTTCAAAGGTCGAAGCCCCGCGCCAGCCCCTCGGCCCATGGAAAAGCACCATCGGCAGGATTACCGGCAGCCGCCTGCCGCCCGGATTGTCCCGCTGGAATCGCTTCCATACGCGCACCATATAGCCGAGCAGACGAAGCGCCATGAAGGCGTCCGGGCTGCTCTGGTGCTCGAACAAGATATACACATAGCCGGGCCGGTTGGCAATCGGGGCCGAAAAGAGCAGGTCCGCCTCCGACTGCATGAATTGTGCGTCAATAAAAGACGCATGCACCACCTCAAGCGCCTTGAGGTCGATGTGCGACGTCAATCCGCGCGGCAGGTTGCTCTCCAGAAAACTCGCCGCATTCTTTGGCTCGCCGAGCATCTGTTTGAACAAACGGTCGTGCGGGCTCCATATGTCCCGGTCCATCCCACCCCCCGCAAACCCTTTCAGGACTTCATTCGCTCGAGGATGTTCTCCAGCAGGTGCATGAGCTTCGGACCGGCGGCCTCGGCGGTGGAAATCACCAGTTCCAGGGGAATCGGCTGGTAGTTGTCCGGCAGATTGACATTGGAGATAACCGAAATCCCCATCACCTCGATTCCGGCGTGGACTGCCGTGATGTTTTCCATGACGACCGACATTCCCACGGCGTCAGCCCCCATCTGCCGCAAAAACCGGGTTTCCGCCGCCGTTTCCAGGCTCGGTCCCAGCACCCCCACGAACACGCCTTCACGCAGGCGGACCCTTTCCGCCAGCGCCGTTTCCCGCGCCAACTCCCGCAGCCGGCGGTTGTAGGGCTCCGTCATATCTGGGAACCTCGGGCCCCAGTCGTCGATATTCGGCCCCACGAGCGGGTTGCAGCCGGTGAAGTTGATGTGATCCGTAATCAGCATGAGGTCGCCGGGGACGAATCCGGGGTTCAACCCTCCGGCGGCGTTCGACAGTATCAGCTTGCGCACGCCGAGCGCGGCTAGGACACGTATTGGAAAGGATATCTGACGCGGCGAATATCCCTCGTACAGATGAAAGCGCCCCTGCATCGCCAGGATCACTTTCCCGCCCCATTTCCCGTAGAGCAGCCGTCCCTCGTGGCTTTGGACGGTGGATACAGGAAAATGAGGAATAGACCCATAAGGAATGACGGCGCGCTTTTCCATAGCTTCGGCGACGCCCCCGAGCCCGGTTCCCAGTATGAGTCCGATTTCAGGCTGCGCGTCCAGCCTGGAGCGAATGAACTCGGCGGCAGCCTCCACTTCCTTGCGAAACAGGTCCATTACATTTCCTCGTTTGGGCGGTTCCAGGGGCAACGTCCTTGCCATCATCCATCGCAGTCCTGTATACTTGCTCGAATATAGCCGGTCAAGCGACAGATTTGACGCATCGCACGGAAAGCGCACGATGCAGGCATCACGATATAGAGATCATAAGCAATAACAATGACGGCCTCAAGCGATTATCGCGGACCGCCCCAAGCGGAGGGTCAGCGCGCAGTGGGCGGGCATACCCGAACAGGCGCGCGCATGACCGGACCGCGCTTTGCGTATGGAAATGCGAAGATTTTTATAGCAATTTCTTTACAGCCGGAGGATCGGCGACAGACCCGATGATGTTTTCCAACGACAGCCAGAATGATATTTCCATCCACTATCCCTCCGAACTCCCCATCGTCGAGAGGCGCGAGGAGATCGTCGCAGCCATCCGGGAGCATCAGGTCGTCGTCATAACGGGTGAGACCGGGTCGGGAAAGAGCACCCAGATTCCCAAAATGTGCCTCGAAGCCGGACTGGGAAGAAGGAAGTGGATCGGCTGCACCCAGCCGCGCCGCATCGCGGCAATAACGCTTGCAAACCGCGTGGCCGAGGAAATGGGCGAACTATCGCATTGGGTGGGGCACAAGATCCGCTTCCAGGACAAGACGACCCGGAGCACCCGCATCAAGTTCATGACGGACGGGGTGCTATTGGCCGAAGCCCAGAGCGACCGCCTCTTCCGGGGCTACGACGCCATCGTGGTCGACGAGGCGCACGAGCGCACCCTGAATATCGATTTCCTCCTCGGCCTCATAAAGAAGATCTTACCCCGCAGGCAGGATCTCAAGGTGGTCGTCACCTCGGCAACCATCGACCCAGAGAAGTTTTCCCAAGCTTTCGACAACGCCCCCATCATAGAAGTTTCCGGCCGCACCTATCCGGTGGAGGTCTGGCATCGGGCCCCGGAGGCCCCGGAGGACGGGGAGGAGGAAACAAACTACGTAGACAACGCCATCGCCGCGGTGGATTCCCTAAAGCGCTCCTCCCGGCGCGGGGACGTCCTCGTCTTCATGCCGACGGAGAGCGACATCCGGGAAACGGTGCAGCGCCTCGAAGAAAAGCGCTACTTTCACACCATCGTCCTGCCGCTCTTCGGGCGAATGGCGGCTTCCGACCAGCAACGCATCTTCCAGTTGACCGCCGAGGAAAAAATTGTCGTAGCAACCAACGTGGCCGAAACATCCGTAACTATTCCTCGCATCAAGTATGTAATAGACACGGGTCTGGCACGCATCTCGCAATACAACGCGAGGTCAAGGACGCAGAGCCTCCCCGTGGCGCCCATCTCCCAGGCGGCGGCGGACCAGCGCAAAGGGCGTTGCGGACGCGTCGAGGCGGGCATATGCATCCGGCTTTATTCGGAAGAAGACTACCTGGGGCGACCGGCCTTTACGGCCCCGGAGATGCAGCGGGCGAACCTCGCAGAAGTCATCCTTCGCATGCTCCACCTGAAGTTCGGGAGCGTGCAGGACTTCCCGTTCCTCGATCCGCCATCGCCAGCAGCCGTCAAGGACGGTTACGGCGTTTTGAGGGAGTTGAACGCGATCGATGCCTCGAACCGGCTGACGCCCGATGGCCGGCTGATGGCGAGGCTTCCGCTCGACCCCCGGCTCGCGCGGATTCTGATAGAGGCCGGCAAGGAACGCGCGCTGCGGGAGGTCATGATTCTGGCGGCGGCGCTCAGTATACAGGACCCGAGGGAGCGCCCCGTCGAGAAGGAGGCGCAGGCGGACCAGGCCCACGCCAAATTCCGCGACCCCCGCTCCGATTTCGTCGGGTTGTTGAGGATATGGGAGGCCTACGAGCGACAGTGGCAGGCCACTCCGAGCCAGGGGCAGATGCGAAAATTCTGCCGCGAGAATTTTTTATCATACCGCCGCCTACGAGAATGGCGGGACGTGTTTGAAGAAATCGGCGACATTCTCGGCGAGGCGAAGGAATTCCATGCGACGGCGGAGCCCGCGAGCTACGACGCCATCCACCGGGCCATCGTGAGCGGGTATCTCAGCAACATCGCCATGCGCAAGGAAAAGAACATATATTTGGGAACAAAGGGACGTCAGGTGATGATCTTTCCCGGTTCGGGGCTTTTCAACAAAGCGGGGTCCTGGGTCGTCGCATCGGAAGTGGTGCAGACGTCGCGCCTTTTCGCGCGCACGGTGGGAGAGGTCAAGCCGGAGTGGATCGAGGAGTTGGGCGCCCATCTTTGTCAGCGCTCGTATTCCGAACCGCATTGGGAGAAGAAGCTCGGCCAGGTTGCAGCCTTCGAGAAGGTGACGCTCTACGGCCTCGTTATCGTGGAGCGCCGGAAGATCAATTATGGCCGGATCGCTCCGGACAAGGCGCGGGAGGTCTTTATCCAGTCCGCCCTCGTCGAAGGCGAGCTACCGGGCGCGCATCCCTTCATGGAACACAACAGGGAGCTAATCCGGCAGATAGAAGAGCTGGAGAACAAGACCCGACGCAGGAACCTGCTGGTGGACGATTTTACGCTCCACCGATTCTACGACGACCGCATCCCGGATATCATGCCCGATGTGCGCAGCTTCGACAAACTCATCAAGGACCGTGGTGGCGATCAATGGCTGCGCATGACCGAGGCGGACCTTTTGCGCGACGACCCCGACTTCCGGGCGCTCGACCAGTTCCCGGACGCCATCGAAGCGGGGGACGTGCGACTGCCCCTGCGCTATGCTTTTGAACCGGGAAGCCCCGAAGACGGCGTCACCGTAACCGTCCCCGTGCGCGTGCTGCCGGCGATTTCCTCCGAGCCCTTCGAGTGGCTTGTGCCGGGCCTCCTTGTCGAAAAGACGACAGCGCTCCTCAAGGCCCTGCCCAAAGGGATTCGGAAAAGACTGGTCCCCGTCGGGGACGCGGCCCGAGAGGTGGCGGAGCGACTGCCCTTCCGCGAAGGAAACCTTTACATCCAGATGAGCCGATGCCTCCATGAGTTGAAAGGTCTTTCGGTCGGGGCGGGGGAATGGGACCGGAACTCGGTCCCGGAGCACCTGCAAATGCGCTTCGAGGTCGTCGACCCCGAAGGAAAGAAGCTCGGCGAAGGCCGCAATCTCGACGATCTCAAGCCGATTACCACGGAGCGCCACGAAGACCGCATCTGGCGCGAGGCGCGCCGGAAATGGGAAAAGACTGGCGCCACGTCATGGGGTTTCGGTGATGTTCCGCCAAAGATCGAACTTGGAGAAGATGCTTTCGGAGTCAAGCTGTACGCCTACCCTGGCGTCGTAGCGGAAGACGAAACGGTCGCCCTGCGCCTTTTCATGAACCTGCCGGAGGCGATGGAGGCAACCCGTAGCGGCTTCATGTTGCTCTACCGGCTGACCTTCGCCGCGGAGATCAAAAACCTCCGAAAAGACTGGACGTTTCCCGACCATATGGCTCCGCTCGTGTTCTTTGTAGGAAAGAAGAAAGACGCAGACCTCGCTCTTCAGGAATACGTCATGCGGGAGCTTTTCGAGCTGAACGATCCGGTGAGGGCCGAACGGGCCTTGTTCGAGGGCGTCGTGAAAAGGTTGAGGGGAAGCATTGCCGCTCTCGGGCGGGAGCGGGTCAACGAAGTCTTTCAGGTGGCGCGGGAGCGGGAGGAAGCAAGAACCTGCCTCGAGCGGTTTCGGAAGATGGGCGCGCGCAATCCGAAGGTCTTGATGCGCCTGGACGTGCTCTTCAAGGAGTTGGAGGAGTTGGTTCCTTCCGATTTCCTCAAGCGGCTCCATCCGCGCCATATGGAACAGCTGCCAAGGCTGCTGAAAGCCCTTCAGGTGCGGGCAGAAAGGGTCTACAACGCCCCGGAAAAGGACATAGCGAAAGCGGAGCAGCTTCATCCGCACATCGAACGGCGCGAGGAGCTCGAGAGAGAGGCTTCCGCAGCCCCTACGCCTTCAGGTTTGAGATTTCTCGACGACTTCCGCTGGAGCCTCGAGGAGTTCAAGGCCAGCGTATTCGCTCCGGAAATCAAATCACGGCGCAAGATATCGAGCAAGAGACTGGATGAAAAGTGGCGGGAATGGGTTTTGACGAAGGGAAGGGAAACGGAAGAGAGCCACTGTTGAGCGACCCTGTCGCCCTGCAGGCGCACATCGTGCGGGTGCTCCATGGTGAATGGTGGAACGGAGGAGGCCCTTGTCCTCCCGATGAATCGGACGACATCCGGTTATCGGCTGTTCTGTTGCTGCTAGGAGTGCTGAAGAGCGAAGCGGCGGCGGAGCCGGAAATCTGCGTCGTATTGAACAAGAGGTCGGAGCAGGTGCGACAGTCGGGGGACTTGTGCTGTCCCGGCGGAACAGTGGAGCTCCGGCTCGACCCGTGGCTTGCGAAAATCGCATCGTTTCCAGGCTTCCCGCTGGCCCGCTGGCCGCATTGGCCGAGGCTCCGACGCGAATGTCCGGCGGCGGCGCGAAAGCTCGCGATGCTTTTCGCCGCCGGGCTTCGGGAAGGCTGGGAGGAAATGCGCCTCAACCCCTTCGGCATCCGGTTCCTTGGTCCCCTGCCCTCGCACAGACTGGTGATGTTCCGACGGGTCATCCACCCCACGGCGGGATGGATCAAGCGGCAGGAGCATTTTGAACTCAGCTGGGAAGTGGAGGAAATCATCGTCATTCCACTGCGCAACCTGCTCGACGTGTCCAATTACGCCAAGCTGAAGCTGGACGCCGACCCGAGCGTCAGGGCTAAGATGAGCCGCCGGGCAAGGTCCGGCGAGCTGCCCTGCTACCTGCACCGAGCCAATGGGCGCACAGAGACCCTATGGGGAGCAACATTCCATATCGTGACAATGTTTCTGAAGGCTGTTTTCGGATTCACGCCTCCCGAAAACCCTTCCCAGCCCGTTAGACGGGGATTGTTGGATGCATCTTATTTTCAGGGGCGGGAAGGCAAGGCGCATTCGTAAGTCCCGGCGACGAAGGAACGAAGCCCTATCGGACTTTTCTCGGCATTCCGGGGAGACAAACGAGAATAAACGCACTGAGGGATGAGCCAAGAATGACTAGGGATTTTTCCAATCCACACGAAGTATTCTTTAAGTACGTTTTCAGGGAGCCCGAAATAAGCCGTCAGTTCTTCCGGGGATATCTCCCGGCGAATCTTGCGGACCAACTGGATTTCGAAAACCTCCACGCCGAGGAAGGGACCTTTGTGGACGAACGGTTTTGCGACCGCCACTCCGACCTTCTGTTCCGTGCAGCCGCCAGGAACGGGAAGAGGGTCTGGCTCTACCTCGTATTCGAGCACCAGAGCACGCCCGATCCCGACATGCCCTTTCGGGTGCTCCGATACTTGGTGCGGATTTGGGAACGCTACAGAGAGCGGCATCCCGGCGAACATCCGCTTCCATTCATCGCTCCGGTCGTCCTCTACCACGGAAAGATCCCATGGACGCCCCCGCTGCAATTTTCCCGAGCGCTCGACATGCGGGGTGACATGGGACTTACTCCCACCGAGATGGAGCACGTGCTGGTTGACCTTGCCAGAATCCCGGACCAGCTTCTAAAGGAAAGACTCGACCTCGAAATAGCTCTCAGCCTCATGCGTCATATCCACGACCACGATTTCATGGAGCCCCTTCGCTGGATTCTCCCACTCCTCACCGAACTGAGACGCAGGAAAAACGGCATAGAGTACATCGGAACCATATTGGAGTATATCTATCACGTGAGGAGCAACGATGAATGGGACGAATTGATCGACCTTCTTCATCATGCGGACCCGGTTATTGAGGAGATGGCCATGACGACAATAGCGGAGCGATTCATTCAGCAGGGTGAGGCAATAGGGCTGGAGCAGGGAGTGCAGCAGGGAATCCTCTCGGAGGCGCACGATGTGCTATGGGAGCTTCTCGAGGAGCAGTTCGGCGTCCTCCCGCAGAGCCTTTCGGATAGGCTCGAAACGATCCGAAGCCATGGGATGCTCCGAATGCTGCGTCGGCAGAGGAGAAACTGCCAGACGCTCGAAGAATTTGAGGCGTTGTTGACAAAAGCGCTGCAATAAAGATGAAACCGGAGGCGCTCCCAAAGAAATGGGACGAGCGCAAATGGCAGAGTTGACGCCAGCGCGCGCTCATCGCCTCCAAAGGCGGGTTTCCACTCCCGGAAAGGAAAAACAGGATGACGCAAGAAGGCGATGTGGTATTGGTGCATATGGACGGAAACCCGGCTTTTTTCGCCCGAATAGAAGAAATTGGACCAGACCCTAAGCCGGACTGGTTCCAGGTGAAAATGCTGGTTCTTCAAATTCCACTGATGGTTATCACATGGATTCTCCGGGACGTTTACATCGACGGAGGAGAGTTCACCATGGGAGGGCGTCCCGTCCGGCTGGAAAAAGTCGTGGCCCCGGCGGAGAATCCCCCTCTTGAAATCGTCGAGGACGAACCGGCCCCGGAACCGAAAGAAGAAACCGTGCCAAAGGAAGCGGAAGAAACTGAAAAGCCGCAGGAACCCGGCAAGGAAGAGCCTGAGCGGGGCAAGGTCGTGTCTCTCTTCGACCGCTCCCGGAAGCGTCATTCTTTATGATGCTTGCTCTTGGTCCACCAGTGATCGTGCCCAGCGAACCACCAATCCGTGGAATCCGCTTCAAGGATTTCTTCCGCCAGTTCTTTCCCAACAGCCGTTTGCAGCCGCTTCAGGGCGAAATGAATCCATTTCACAGCATAGGGATTCCCAAGATCGCTCTGCGTCTTAAGCTCCAGGATGAGGTCGAGCTGGTCCGCATCATGGGCCAACTGGGCCTCTGCGGTGTCTCCCCGCCGGTACTCGCCCATTAGAGACCGGAAGTCGGCGCCGAAGGGAATCGTTTCTGCAAGGTCGTCGATTGCAGCGTTTTCGTCCACCTGCACATAGCGTTTGTTCACGTAGTTCATGTCGCCCGTGCGCGCTTCCGGAAGATCGTGGAAGAGACACAGAGAAACGACTTTGAACGGGTCCGCGCCCCCGCTAAGGCGAGCCAGAGTATAGCCGATGACCGTCGCGCGAAACGAGTGCTCCGCCACCGACTCTTCACCGGAGCCAAGAAACTGGAAGCCCGATCGCGGGGTGTTCTTGAGCATTCCCACTTCAAAGAGGAAATTAGCCACGCCTTTCAAAGGAGCGTGAGCATCTTCCCGTTCCGGCCCCCGCTTGTCCGTTTTCATTATTGCTACTTTCTTCAAGATTACTATTATTGCCTATTTTCAAAAAGAAAGAGATAACAGGCTATAATTTAAAGATTATAATTGATTATTCACCCAATACAGTGTAATTGTACAAATTAATGGGATGTGGGTCAAAAACCAGCCATTCTCACAACGGCTGGTATTTTAACAGCATCGCCCAGGGGACTCAAACCATATATAAACCGGCCCGCCGGGAGAGAGGAGCGGCGCATGGACAAACAGGACCCCAAGATCGCCATCGGGGAGCTTCTCAAGGCTTTCATAAATCGCCATCCTGCGTTTACAGCCAATCCAGTCGGGGACTGGAAAGAATTCGTGGGAGAGCAAACGGCGCGGCGCTCCCAGCCCCTTTCACTAAAGAACAAGGTGCTCCGGGTCGTGGCGCACGACGCCGTATGGAAGCACCACCTGGAAATTAACAGCGAAGGAATCATCAAAAACATCAACAGCGGGCGTCCCGAGCCCATTGTCGAAAAAATCATCGTTCGCGTCGGGGAAGTGCCCGAATCGCCCCCCGTGCTCAACCCGAACCACAAGTTGCTGGATAAATGGGGCGCCGTGCGGCGCCGGAAACCAAGGAAGGCAAAGCCCTCAGTGCGCGCCCTCACCCCTGAGGAAAAAGCGCTGATCTCAAAACTGCCAGACCCGGAGCTGAAAAAGCTGGGATCGCGACTGCTGCGCCTCCTTCCCGAAGAAGAATGATGGGCATTTTTTGCGTGAGCGCTGATCGATACGGAGCAGCGGGAAGATTCCCGGCTTCCCGAAATACGGCGCGCGAGGATATGCCATGACAGAACTAATGCCAACAGTCTTCCTGGGGCGCGGCAACCCCATGAACGCGATAACTGATAACGCCTACAGTCGCGGGGGGGGGCAACTCTCGGCCGTTCGATCCCCCGCCCCTGGGCCATCCTCGTAGCATCCGCCCACTGGCATGCTCCTGCTCGATACGAAAAATTCGGTCCCGACGCATCGCTATCCGTCCCAACGCCGGACCATTACCTGCCGCTTCTCTATGTATTGGGCGCACGGCGCGAAGGCGAGCCTGTGAGCTTTCCGGTAGAGGGAGTCGACGGAGGGTCTATTTCCATGTTGGCCGTCCGATTCGGTTGAACCAGCGGGAAGGCGTCTCCCAGTCTACTGACGGGTTGAGAAATACTCCATAATGGTTCTTGCAACCGTTTCCGGAATTCCAGGAACGGCCAGGAGATCTTCAAAGGACGCTCCGGCGATCGCTTCGATGCTTCCGAAATGCTGGAGAAGGGCTTGGCGGCGGGAAAGCCCCACGCCGGGAAGCTCATCGAGTTCGGAGCTAAGCAATCGGCTAAGGTGGGTGCGTTTGTAGCGCGATATGGCAAACCGGTGCGTCTCGTCGCGCAGGCGTTGCAGCAGATGGAGTATGTCCGGATGCCGCGTGAAGAACACCGGGTTCTTCCGCCCTGGAATGTAGAACTTTTCGTAGAGCCCCCTGCCCTCCTCACCTCGGTCCCGTTCGCGTTCCTTCGCAATGGAAATAAGCGGGAGTTGATCGACCATGCCGTTATTCAGCATCCAGTGGTATATCCGGTTGAGCTGCCCCTTGCCTCCATCCAGCATCAGGAGATCCAGGCCCGCGGCAAAATCCGGCTCCTCGGTAAACACTGTTTCGAGTGTTTCTTCCATCATGGCCGGATCGTCAGGCTCCGTCTTGCTGCGGATGCGATGGATGCGGTAGGAGCTCTTGTCGGGTTGGCCATTTTCAAAAACCACGATGGCCCCCACGGCGTGGCGGCCCTGAATGTTGGAAATGTCCACGCAGGCCATCCGCTCGGGCAGTCTCGGGAGCCGAAGGAGACGCTGCAACGTTTGCAGAAGGCCGAGGTCCCGGCTCTCGAGTTTCTCGCGGCTGAGATGCCGCTCCCTCGCATTGTTCATTGCCATATCCACCAAGCGTCGCCGATCGCCCCGCTTGACCGCCCGGATGTGCACTTTCTTGCCCTTGAGCTCGCTCAGCCATTCCGCTAAAGGGGCTTCCGCCTCCAGCGCGAGGGGTGTAAGGATCTCCTCTGGGATGTGATTGCCCTTGGCGTAATATCTGTGGATCAGCTCCGCCAGAATTTCTTCCTCCTCCCCTTGGGCGTCTTTCAGGTTGTAGTATTTCTGGCCGACTATCGTCCCCTGCCGTATGAAGATGACCACAACCTCGGTCCCGCCTCCCTCGCCATAGAGGCCGAAAACGTCCTGATCCATGAAACGGTCAGAGACAATGTGCTGCTTTTCGAGCATTGATGCGATGCCCCGAAGCCTGTCCCGGTAAAACGCCGCCCGCTCGAATTCAAGCGCCTCCGAGGCCTCCTCCATGCGTTGCTGGAGCTGCCGTTGCAGGAAATCCGTCTTGCCCTGAAGGAAAAGGACCACCTCCTCGACGATCTTGCGGTATTCCTCGGCGCTGATCTTTTCCGCGCAAGGCCCGAGGCATCTCCCCATGGCATAGTTGAGGCAAGGCTGCTCCCGTTGAGGGAGACGCTTGTTTCCGCATTGCCGAAGCGGAAAAAGTCTGTTGAGAAGTTTTAGGATTTCCCGCATCGAATACGCCGACGGGTACGGCCCAAAATAGAGCGCCCCGTCCTTTTCGAGCCGACGCACTACCTCGATGCGCGGAAACGGGTCGCGTGGGTCGATCCGAAGGGCGGGATAGTTCTTGTCGTCCCGCAAGATGACATTATAGCGGGGACGGTGTTTCTTGATGAGGCTCGCCTCAAGGAGGAGCGCTTCCTTCTCGCTCGCGGTCACCATGTATTCAAGGTCCGACGCCTTCTCGAGGAGGACGCGGGTCTTCACCGCCGGCGAGCTTCTGAAATAACTGCTGACGCGCTTCCGGATATCCCGGGCTTTGCCCACGTACAGAACCCGTCCTTCCAGGTCCTTGAAGATGTAAATTCCCGGCAGATGCGGAAATGCGGCGACCTTATCGCTCAAGGGATGCCCTTCGACAATTTCACCACCCTCGGACTCCACCGCCTGGACAAGACCGGCATCGCCGCTTTCGTGCTCGCCATGATCCATGAAAAACGCGACTTCCCTTCATCAAACGGCGCCAACGCTCTTCGAGAGACATTCTCAATGCCCTTCCCCCTCAAGACCGTGCACGCCTCAAAACACTACGCGCCGATGCGGCCCCGCCGCCCGCAGAGCGCTTTTCCCCGCGGCAATTCACGCTGTAATGCCGAATCCCTATGGCCTTTACAAGATCGACTTGCAAAAATCCTGGACATACATATCATTTTTTGCTACAAAGGCAAAATTCCGATCGGGACGTGGCTCAGCTTGGTAGAGCGCTGCGTTCGGGACGCAGAGGTCGCTGGTTCAAATCCAGTCGTCCCGATCAAATA
>CALFXO010000027.1 GCA_937958025.1 uncultured Syntrophobacteraceae bacterium | reverse complement strand
GCGCCTTCAAATGCCAGGATGACCCTCTTGCGTCGCCTAGACTCAACGTACAACACACAGCACCGGGCAAGCAGAAAACCACTGCATGCTCAAGGAGAAAGGCATGAAAGCTATTGCCGTTAACGGTAGTCCGAGAAAGGGCGGAAACACCGAAACACTCTTGAAGCACGCCCTTGCACCTCTTGAGAGCGCGGGCTGGGATGTGGATCTCATTCACATCGGCGGTCAGAAAATGCGCGGATGCATCGCATGCTACAAGTGCTTTGAACACAAAGACTTCCGATGCGCCGTCACGAAAGATATGTTTAATGAGGTGATGGAGAAGATGCTGAAAGCGGATGCGCTCATCCTCGGCTCCCCGACCTACTTCACGGACGTCAGCGCCGACATGAAAGCGCTCCTCGACCGCTCAGGTCTGGTCGCTCTCGCCAACAACCGCGCTTTCGCCGGGAAAATCGGGGCCGCCGTGGTGGCTGTGCGTCGTGGCGGCGGCACGCACGTCTTCGACACCATCAACCACATGTTCCTCATGTCCCAGATGATCGTGCCCGGCTCCACATACTGGAACATCGGAATCGGCATGGATAAGGGGGATGTTCTTAAGGACGAGGAAGGAATCGCCAACATGCGCAACCTGGGCGAAACAATCGCGTGGCTGGGAAAGGCCATGGAAGCCCACAAGACGACGTTCCCCGTTGCTCTATAGGCTGCGGAGCAAATAAGAGCCTGGGGCGGCTTAAGCCGCTCCAGGCGTTGGAACGGGTTCAGCCCCGGATTTTGGCCTTCTTACGCCCTCTTTACGTGGCCAACGCCCAAAAGGTAGAGCATGCGCGACGCATCCTGCAACCCCAGGAGCCTTGCCGCTTCTCCGTCATAGTAGGCCCCGATGCCGCAACACCCTAGTCCCAAGGCCGTGGCGCCGACATACACCCTGTGCCCGAGACGCCCGGCGGCGACCATCGCGCACCGATAGCCCCGTGGGCCCAGCGTCGCGTCGATGGCGTCCAGGTTGGCGAGAAGCACGAAATGCATGGCCGCCCCTCTCAGCCATTCCTGGTCGAGGCAGACGTGCGCCATGGCGGCCGTCAAAGTTCGACCGCTCCCCGGCGTCGCAACGCCAACGCATCTTTTCGCCCGGTCGAGCAGATAGAAACCGTCCTCCAGCCCTTCCAGACCCGCCGCAAGGAATCCAACCCCCACATGGTCATCCGCACACACCCCGTCTTCAGCCGCGCCGCCGCAGGGCTCGCAAAGCATCGCGGCAAGCTTCTTCCAGACGGCGCCCCGCAGGTCGCCAGGCTTAAAATTCCTTCTAGAGCGACGATGCAGGACGGCTTCCACGAAACCCATCTCTTCGGCATCGCCATCCCCGCTGCCGATCTCCATCCAGGACGTAGGCACACGTTCCACTAGTGGCCCCGAACCCACCTCGGCAGAGTCTCCCGCAACGGGCTCTATCACTTTGAACGCGGCAGTATGGATCGCCTCCACCGAAGGATAGATCGCTTCTCGAGGCGACACGCGACTGGCGCTCCGACAGGATTCCGGCAACTCACCCATCGCTCCCAGCGCATCGTCCCCATGCGCTCTACTCGACCCTCCCTGGACTTCCAAGACAGCCGCCACGGCCAGACAGGCCTCCCTCTTTGCATCCAGTCCGAGCAGTCGGTTCACCTTCTCGTCGTCAAAATCATAGGTCGTCAAAACCGGAAGCCGGAGCGCGCGAAGCGTCATGTAAAGCCCCTCGACCACATGCCCCGCATCAAGCAGGTCGTATCGATAGCAACGATCGCGGTACTTCCAGGCGCTTCGAAAGAAGATCGCCGTGACATAGAAGAGAAGACAGGGCTCCACTCCCTCTGGTCGGCCTCTCAAGGCGGCGAAATGCGGAAAGGCTCCGGATCGGAGCTTCACGAGGGCGCCCTGCGCCATGGAGTAATGGTAAAGCCCATCCTCCAGGCCGGATGCAGACCGGGAAGCAACGTAAATTTCACAGGGATAGAGGGCCCCCGCGGAGGGTGCGCTTCGCAAATAGAACTCCCCACCAGGATGGCGGCTTCTCGCCGTCAGGCCGTATGCAAGGGAAAGAGCTTTACCCAAATCCTCGAGCGTCGGAAGGGCGGGAGCAGCGCCGGTGGAGACCGCGCTCAGGATATCCGAAGTTCTTCCGTCCGGCCAAGAAGAGACGACGGGCAACTCGAGCATCTCCAAACCATCATAGGTCTTGTAAACGCTCGGCTGGTTGGCCCAATCGAGCGTATGCCCCTTCATGGATTGGCGCTCGTATGAGGTCTTGTCGTGATACTCCTTGCCTGTCATCGTCATAGGGGAAACGCTCCTGCATGCGGGTTAGTGCACCCTGGAAGGATGCGTGCAACCGCCACCCATGCACGCCGTTCTCGGAAGCGTCCATGCGCGGATTGGGGCGTCTTTTCAATCTTACTCAAGAGGCAAACTTCCGGGAGCGGACCGCACTGCCCGCGAAGCGTTCCTCCAACTCGTCCACATTGGTGACGGGCCGCCCGCACGCATAATTTTCGCAAATGTAAGCGGTTGCCTTCCCGCCTATGGCCTGGAGAGCTTCCGTAAAAGGAGCGACGGCGGCCAGCCGATCGGCCTCGAGACCGTCCTGCCGCAGCATGAGGACGCTGTTAGGGGAGAACATCCTCCGAAGCGCCTCCAGCAGCCGGAGTGCATCACCATCCTGCGCGTTCCCCACCACCACAACCTCTCTGCTTGGCCCGATCGCAAAATCGACTGCATTCAGAAACTGAGTGTATGCGGATGGGTAGTCGCCAACCATAGACGAAAAAGTGCGCAGCAGCCGATCTGCCTTCGCCTCCAATTCCGTGAGTCCGGTTATCCGGCTTAATCGCAACAGATTCAATGCGCCAACGGAATTCGCTGACGGGACAGCTCCATCGTAAATATCCTTTTCCCGAACAATCAGCGCCTCCCCATCGCGGTCCGTATAGAAAAAGCCGCCATCGGCCTCGTCCCAGAAATCCGCGATCATAACGGAGTTGAGTCGCATCGCCTCTTCGAGAAACCGCACCTCGAACGTGGCCTGATATAGCTCGATAAGACCCCAGACAAAAAATGCGTAGTCGTCCGCATACCCCGGAATCGCGGCCTCGCCCTCGCGCCAGCGCCGCAACAACCTGCCGGAGTCCAAGCGCATGCGTTCCAGGATAAAGTCAGCCGCCCGCCGCGCGGCGTCGGCGTAGACAACCTCCCCGAAAGCTTGAGACGCCATGGAGAGCGCGGCTATCATGAGCCCGTTCCAGGCGGTGAGAATCTTATCGTCCTTGAAGGGATGAACGCGCCCTTCACGCCGTGCGAACAGCCGAGCGCGGGAATCCGTCAGCATGGCGTCCAACTCCTCGGCCGTCATCTGGAACTGCCTTGCATAGGTCTCGACCGGCCTTGCCATGTGGGGAATGCTGAGGCTGTTTTCAAAATTCCCCCCCGAGCTTATATCATAGACATGGCAAAAGACATCTCCAGCCTCCTCTCCCAGGACGTCTTTCACCTCTTCCGGCCGCCATACGTAAAACAAACCTTCATGGCCTTCCGAATCCGCGTCCTCGGCGGAGTAAAACCCACCTTCGGGAGAAGTCATATCCCTCAGCGTATAACCGAGGACCTCCCGCGCCACGCGCGCATACTCCTCCTTCCCTGTTGTCAGGAAAGCTTCCGTGTACGCCATGACGAGCAACGCCTGATCGTAGAGCATCTTCTCGAAATGCGGGACAAGCCACCGCTCATCCACGGA
>CALFXO010000026.1 GCA_937958025.1 uncultured Syntrophobacteraceae bacterium | reverse complement strand
GACTTCATTCAGCCGACGAAGGGCCGATAGAGGATTCTCATCGACCTCTGCGTGCATTCCCCAGGTTTCGATCAGACTCTCTAGCGTCTGGCAAATATAATGCTCGTCATCAACGACAAAGATGCGGGCATTCTCGTAAGATCCCATGATTCTCTAGCTCCACGACCGGCGCTGGCGGGGCTTTGAACGACCGTTTGGCCGCCCACAATGCCCGGAATTAGCATAACTTTACGCGGAGTTTCTTTACGACAAACCGAATCGCCTTAAGATGAATGACTGAGCTGCTGGTTTCAACCACTTCATCCCCTCCAGGAAAAGACGCGCTGAAAAAAGCGCTTCCAGGAAACGCAGCGTCCCGTATTCCAGATCGCAACGCCTTGAAGCGCCTTGGCTGACCGTTGATCTAGAATAGCCGAAAGCTAACTCTTTTCCAATTCCTTTTTCAGGGCGAGAGCTCCTTCCTTGTCCTTTTCGCTCAATTCCTGAGCCAATGCCTTATCAACATAATAAAGCGACTGCTTCTCATCGCCGCGATCCCTGGCAATAAGAGCGGCATGGAGATTATGGGCGCCCTCGTCAGGAGATTTCAGAAGAGCCTCCTGGATGTAATTCCAGGCCGATTCGAGGTCCCCTTGCTTATAAGCCACCCAAGCGGCGGTATCCAGGAAGCTAACGTTATCGGGTTGCTGCGAAAGCGCTTTTCCGATATAACGCTGGGCTTCTTCCAGCTTGTCTTTGTCTTTCGAGTAGTCGGCATAGAGATAAGCGAGATTATTCAGCAATATGGGCGATTCTCCCATATTCTTTAACGCTTCCGAATACACCCGCGTCGCGTCGTCATAGCGACCGGCATGCTCGTAAAGGCTCGCAAGCTCCAGCATGATCTGCGGCGATGGCCTCTTCTTGTAGGCTTCCTCCACCTTTCCTATCGCTTCCGCAAGGTTGCCCCTGCGCACAGCAAGCCCTGCCATGCCGCGATAAGGGTCCGGCCAGTCAGGCGCAAGCTCGCTCGCTTTCTGAAAAGCCTTTTCGGCTTGGTCCAGATTTCCGACGGTCATGTACATCTGCGCGAGCACATACTGCGCCAAGGGGGCGTCGGGACGCTTCAGAGCCTCTCCCTGCACAAAGGCCAAAGCCGCATCCTTATCCTTCTTCTTGAGGTATGTGTGCGCAATGAGCGGGACTGCCGCCTGCCAGCCATCGGGCCTGTCCAGCGATTGTTTCAACCATGTGATGGCATCATCGTATTTGGCCTGCGACAGCAGCAGACGTCCCATTTCCTGGTAACCAAGAGGCAAATTCGGTTTCAGGGCGATAATTTTCCGAAACTCCCGCTCCGCGCCCACAAAGTCCGATTGTGAAGCTTCAAGCTCTCCAAGGGTTCTCAGAAACAATATGTTCTGAGGGCTCGCGTCAAGTCCGTCCCGCAGGATCTTGGCCGCGGAATCGAAATCCTTCTTTCCGTAGTAGTACTTCACCAACTCCAGCCTTGCCTTGGGACTCTCCGCCTTGGCCTCCAGCACACGCTTAAGCGTATCGAGATAGAGGGACTCCTTCTTGTTCAGACGCTGGCTTTGGGCAAGGAGAATCTGAGCATCCTCATCGGTTGGGCGCGCGGTGGCGACTTGGCTGAGATGGATTTCCGCCTCGCCATACTTGCGGGTGGCAAGAAAAATCTTTCCCAACAGCAGATGGGCGTCCAAGTTGCCCTGGTTCTCCGACAGGACGGCGTTGCATAGTTCCTGCGCCTCATCCCAACTCTTCTGCTGCGATCTAATCGTCGCCTTGGCAAGGAGGGCTTTTTCGCGGTCCGGCTTCTCAAGGTCCTGAGAAAGTGCATTGTCGAGCACCTTCAGGGCAGTGGTTCTGTCGTCTTGTTCAGTCAGGACCATTGCCAGTTTGATCACCGACTCCACATCTTTGGGGTCTTTCGCGACAAGCCCTTCAAGAATCTTTTTCGCCTTTTCGCGGTCGCCTCTCCTCACCCAAAAATCTGCTTTTGCCTTGAGCATATTGGGTTCATTGGGGAGTTCTTCAAAAGCGTATTCAGCTTTATCCAAGAGCCCCAGGCGCTCTAGCGTCTGAGCCCGCAGGAGCGGCAGCGCCGCTACGGAGGGATCGGCTTGCACCATCCTCTTCAATTCAAGATCCACGCGAATTTTATCCCCCACCTCCGCGGCGTATTGAGCCAAAAATAAATAGGGCGTGGGATCCTTGGAATCAATCTCGATCCACTTCTTTACCGCCTTCTCCATGGAGGGGTAGTCTTTTGTGGTCCGGTACGCCAGCGCCAGAAGCATCTGGGCTTCCTTATACTGGTCCGATCCTTTCGTCTGCACTAGGAGATCAATAGCTTCCGGAACCCGGCTCAATGAAAACAAAGCCCGAGCTTTAATAACGTTCAGCCGCGGTTGAAAGACGTCCGGGTTCTTGATCTTAGCCAGTTCGTCCAGAGCGGTCTGGCCCTGTTTGCCCAGCGAAAGAAGCGACGCGACTTCAACCCTGGCGTCGTCCAGATCAGGGTTCACCTCAAGCGCTGACCGAAAAAGTGAAAAAGCCTTCTGATAGTCCTTCTGCGCCATGTACGCCTTCGCCATCCCAACCATTGCGGCGGCGCTTTTCGGGTCAATCTGCAAAGCGTTCTTGTATTCCAATACGCCCCGAACCGGATCACCCTCCGACGTCAGCCGGTCGCCCTTAGCTACAAATTCAGCGACCTTTTCTTCCTTGCTGCTACAGCTCGCAAGCGAGCAGGAAAACACGAGCAGCAACAAGAAAACGAACCATCTGCAATTAGCGCTTTTCACCACCGAATAGCCTCCATCCCCTACGGGCTTTTCCACCGGAGTCGTTGACTTCCGGCTCTTTTTTCAATTCGTCCAGCTGCGCTTGCAGCTCCTTGTTCTTGAAGATGAGGGACACGATTCTTTGAGAGTTTCGAAGAGTCTTTTCTCTCTCCTTATCGAGCATCTCCTGAAGGACCAGCGTTGTTTTTTCCTGCCCGGCTCCCTCCAAGGTTCGCACCCGCATCTCCAACGCCTCGAGCCGTCCCGCCATGCGATAGATTAGAGAATCCGCCTCCGCGGCAACGGGTAGGTTATACACGGTGGGAGCGCATCCCCCGCTATCTGGCTCGCTCTCCATCTTACCCTGATCGAATGACGCGAGCAACAAGGGATTGTCCGCAACCACTTTCTCCACGGTTTCCCGCGAAATCTGCCGTGCATCGTCCGCAAAAGCGTAGGTCAGGGATGCGTCGCAGAGAGAGTTGATAATGCGCGGAACGCCTCCCGATACTTCGGCAATAAGCGATACGGCCTCCTCGGTGAAAAGAGGCTCAGGGCCGCTCCATCCCGAAACATCCAGCCGATGTCCGATGTAGCCCCCGACTTCCTCTCTTGAGAGCGGAGCCAGATGGTAATGAACCGAGATGCGTTGGGTCAGTTGTGCGAGAGCCGGATGGAGCAGCCTATCCCTAAGCTGCGGCTGTCCGACGAGAATGATTTGCACCATCTGCTCACCGCCCGTTTCAATATTGGAGAGCATCCGGAGTTCTTCAAAGGCTTCCAGGGGCAAGTTTTGCGCCTCGTCCACAACAATCACGCACCTGCCTCTCCGAGCATATTGCGCCATGAAGTGATCGTAAAGAGCCGCGATAAGGTCGCTCTTGCTGCCTGTTGGAGGAGCAAGCCCATACTCCTTCACGATCATCTCCAACAACGTGTGCGAATCAAGATGAGTGTTGAAGATCATCGCAATATCTAGGGAATCGCTTGCCTTGTCGAAAAAGTGCTTCAGAAGCGTGGTCTTGCCCGCGCCGATTTCGCCTGTCAGCGCCACGAACCCCGCGTTGTGGAGTAAGCCGTACTCCAGGTGCGTAAGGGCAAGGTCGTGTCCGCGACTCAGAAAGAGGAAACCGGGATCGGGAGACAGAACAAAGGGTCTTTTCTGAAGGCCAAAATACTTCTTATACATTCATCCCCCGCACTTTACGGATCGCCGGCGCCAGATGGAGCCTCCCCGCCCAACCCTGGATCAATACTTCGTCGCGTCCGTCACCTCGTCATTCACCACCATCCCCAGCACCTTCTCTCGGGGAACCCGCGCCATGGCCGCCGAAATGGAGTCTTTCGACGTATGGTCCATGCGAGCCACCAGAAGGATGCAGTCCACATACTCCGCAATGACGAGAGGATCAGGGCAAACGCCTATGCCGGGCGTATCAAGAACAATGTAGCGGTCATCGTAGCGCTGCTTCAATTCTCTGATAAGCGCCTCCATCTTGGGCGAGCCAAGGATTTCGGTCGCATTTGGAATCCTGCCCCCAGCAGGGAGAAGCGTCAGGCTCTTGACTCCGGGACAAACAAACAAATCCTCCAGCGGGGCGTCGTCCAGGAAGTAGGACTTCAATCCAGGCGCGTTATCTCCCAGCCCAAACAGCTTGTGGAGCGAAGGGTTTCTGAAATCCAAATCAACTAAAAGCGTGGTTTGCCGTGTGTCGTTGGCGATGCTCACGGCCAGGTTCCCCGCCATGAGGCTCTTCCCTTCCCCAGTTTCAAATCCACTCACCTGGATTGTATTCCAGCGGTTCGGGCGGGTCCTTTGAAAGACATGCGTGCGCAGCAGCTTGAATCTATCCGTAACAGGGTCGTCATCCCTCACGGCGACAATCCTGTTTGCGAGAAGAGCGGCCTCTGAAATATTAACAACTCTCGTGCTGGTGTACTCGATAGGCTTGCCGCTTTCCTCGGAGACCGGCTTGCCAGGAGCAGACGCATCAACATCCAGGAAACGTCCACCTTCAGTCAATCCATCATTCAGCGTTCTCTCAGCTTTGGCCTTTTCAAGGGCCGTCTTGAGCCTGCTCATTCTATGAACTCCTCATATCCGAAGCCGGGTGGGGACAGCGCCGATCAGATAGGCCAACGTTTGTCGACAAAACGCCCCAATTTGGCGTAGAAAACGTACAGGTCCATGACAAAAAAATGAAAGGCCGCGACAGAGATCAGGATTCCCGCTACGACGCACACGACGACATACGCCTTTTTTCTCCCCGCGGCGCGGACCTCCTCTTTGGTGAGCATCCTGGGAATCACGGAAAGAACTGGCAAGTTCGTGAGTTCCTCAACGCTCCTCAAATCGTGGATGTT
>CALFXO010000025.1 GCA_937958025.1 uncultured Syntrophobacteraceae bacterium | reverse complement strand
GATTCGGCCATACGCTGCGACGAGCCTGCTCACTAGTGGCGAAGTCCAGACCGGAGCACGGGCGTAAGCACGAGGTCTGCCAGAGGTTTGCTAGACCTCGACACGGTGAGGAAGCCGTGGATCGGAGACCAGGGCCGATATCTTCCAGTACATCGAAACCTGGTACAACCGCAAATGCCGCCATTCTACTCTCGGATATCTCTGTCCCATTGAATTCGAGCGCAGGGCGGCTATGGGGGCTTAACTACCTCTCCAGTAAAGCGGGGGAAGTGCACTGCCCCATGCCCTCCCTAGTGCGGTAGCCCCCCCCTGAACGGATACTAATTTTCCTCCAAATCCTGGCTTTCTTGGGAGTGAGGTCTGCTCAAGGCAATGTCCGGGAGTCCCGCCAGTGTGATCATGTTACCCGTGTAGCCCAGATATCCCTCGACGACGTATTCGTTCCAGTAGTGCATGCATGGGCGAGGGTATTTCATCTGCCGCCTGCTCAGACCGTACTTCATGAAGGATTCGTAGGCGGAAACCGGGTCTTTGATGTTGACCTTCGGGAGATTTCTTTTGAAGAAGTCCACCCAGTTTTTCTCAGGAGCATTGTGGATTAGGTCTCGCCCAATCTTTTCGACGATGACATAGGGAGTCGTGAACACAACTGAGTAGCCGCCCCCCAACTCAGGGAAGGGCTCAGGCAACACCCTGACATACCATATTTGACCGGCTTCCCCCATATACCCGCCAGGCGAGATGGCCTTCATCTTCCTGCCGGTCATGATCTCCCTCAAGAAAATATAGCTTCCGGAGACTCCCTCGTGAACGTAAAATCCCATACGGGATTTCTGCAAGAGCTCAAAGACGGTGAGCAGGCTCGCATTCACTCCCAAAGCGCGGCATAGATCGATGGTCACCGTGCCGAACGTCTCCCGCTTGGGGCCCGAAGTCAAATCGTAGAACCCCCAGCATGTAAAGTAGGAGTTCGTAATAGGGCTCATGGGAGGATAGGAGGGCATGTACTCATCCTGGGCGTCGGCAATAGCTCCGGTGAGCCTGGCAACCTCCCGAAGCTCGGCAAGCTGCTCGGCAAAAATGGAAATCTTGTTATGAGCATACACATAGACATCGTACACCGGGTCGTGGTCTGCCATCCTCTTCCCGGTGTGTATGCTTTTCTCCAGGTTCTCTGCATCCAGCTTCCCTTCCCTGAACTGGGACAGATCGACGACTTTCCTCCCCTGCATCCTTCTGATCTCGGCGAGGACTTTTTGAGCGATTGGACCCCGGCCCTGACTGTCTTGCGTGATATTGCTCATTGTCGTTTGCCTTCCAAGAAAGGGCTTGCGAAAAGCACTCGTTCACTCTTGCCGCCGTCCTGGCGCTTCAGGAATCGCCGGAGCGCCGTCGCCCCCACACGGGAGTCCAGACCACGGATAGGCAAGATGCCACCTCAAAAGTCAACCCTACAAGGATATTGCCAGGTATTGCATTTCTTGGGACTTGCCTTGGGGGCTCAGGTTTTCGTTGGGGTTCGCATTCGCTCACCCCAACATACGAGAACACGCCTGACGAGGGGTTAGCTGCATCTCGAGAATCCGCACGATCTGCAAACGATGCATCCGCCTTCGTGCTCCACGGCGGCGCCGCAATCGGGGCAAGCGCCCATTTCGGCTTCAAAGGATGCGGAGACGTTCGACTTGCTGGCCAGGTTCAGCACCTTGGCGATGGCGTCGGAGCAGGAGACGACCTGCTGGCCGTTCTGCCACGTGGGAGAGGGGCAGCGGATTCCCATGAGCTGCCGGATGATGGCTTCGACCTTGACGCCCGAGCGGAGGGCGAGCGATATGAGGCGGCTCGTGGCTTCGATCTGCGAATAGGCGCAGCCGCCGGCCTTGCCCATCTGGGCGAAGACTTCGCAAAATCCGTACTCGTCGCGGTTGATGGTGACGTAGAGCTTGCCGCATCCGGTGTTGACGCGCTCCGTGCTCCCGATGGTCATGTCGGGCCGCGGCCTCGGCTCCACCTCGGGATATTTGGGCGCCTTCTGGATGTTCAGCACCTGCACGTCACGGCTGCCGTCGCGGTAGATGGTGAGCCCCTTGCATCCGGTCTTGTACGCCATGAGGTAGGCGTTTTCCACGTCTTCGACGGTGGCGGTGAAGGGAAAGTTGATCGTCTTGCTGACCGCGTTGTCGGTGTATTTCTGGAAGGCCGCCTGGATGCGGATGTGCGCCTCGGGGGTTACGTCGTGGGCCGTTGTGAACACGCGGCGCACGTCCTCGGGGATTTCCGGAAAATCCTGGATCGAGCCCTTCCGCGCGATGCGCTTCATGAGGTCTTCGCTGTAGAACCCGCGCTCCTCCGCGACCTGCTTGAAATACGGATGCACTTCGACGAGTTCCTGGTTGTCGAGCACTTTCCGGACGAAACTGATGGCGAACAAAGGTTCGATTCCGCTCGAAGCCCCCGCGATGATGCTGATCGTCCCCGTCGGGGCGATGGTCGTCGTCGTGGCGTTGCGCATGTAGGGGGTGTCCGGGTGGTCGTAGACCGAGTCGGGGTAATTCGGGAAATTGCCGCGCCGTTCCGCGAGGGACGCGGAGGCCGCCTTGGACTCCTGCTGAATGAAGGACATTACTTCTTCGGCAACGAGGACCGCCTCGTCGGAGTTGTAGGAGATCCCCAACTGGATGAGGAGATCGGCGTATCCCATGACTCCAAGGCCAATCTTGCGGTTTGACTTAGTGAGCTCCTCTATCTGCGGCAGGGGGTACTTGTTGGCTTCGATCACGTTGTCGAGGAAGTGCACCGCGTCCCACACGATTTCCCGGAGGCGGGCATAGTCCACCTCGCCGCTCCGCGCGACGTTGGCGAGGTTGATCGACCCGAGGTTGCAGGATTCGTAAGGGAGGAGCGGTTGCTCCCCGCAAGGGTTGGTGCTTTCGATGGCCCCCACCGAAGGCGTCGGGTTGTCGCGGTTCATCGCGTCGATGAACACGATGCCCGGTTCCCCGTTGTTCCAGGCCGATTCGACGATTTTGGCGAACACCGCCCGAGCGGAGATGCTCCTTACGCATTCTCCCGTGCGCGGGCTGACGAGGTCGTAATTCATGCCGCTCTCCACGGCGTCCATGAAGGCGTCCGTGATGGCGATGGAAATATTGAAATTCGTCAGGCGGGCGTTGTCCGTCTTGCAGGTGATGAACCTTTCGATATCGGGATGGTCCACCCGCAGGATGCCCATGTTGGCGCCACGGCGTGTGCCGCCCTGCTTGATCGTTTCCGTGGCCGTGTCGAAGACCGTCATGAAGGACACCGGGCCGCTCGCGACCCCCTGCGTGGACATGACCTTGTCGTTTTCCGGGCGGATGCGCGAAAAGGAAAAGCCCGTTCCGCCGCCGCTCTTGTGGATCATCGCGGCGTGCTTGATGGCTTCAAAAATGCTGTCGATGGAATCTTCCACCGGGAGCACGAAGCAGGCGGAGAGCTGCCCCAGCTTGCGTCCGGCGTTCATGAGGGTGGGGGAATTGGGGATGAAGTCGAGCGACGTCATGAGGCGATAGAACTTGTACGTCGTCTCCTCGAGCTGCTCCGGCCCCTCGAACTCGGCGTCCGCCTTGGCGATGGCGCGCGCGACCCTCCAGAACAGCTGCTCCGGGGTCTCCACCAGTTCGTTCTTCTCGTTCTTCTTCAGGTAGCGCTTCTTGAGAACAACGATGGCGTTCGGCGTAAGGCGCAAAGAGGGTTTTTGGTTCACCGAGATCATATACTTGTCTATCGAAAAGCCCAATAATTGCTGAAAATCCGACACCTGAACGAGAAACGATTGCTTGCTGCCATCCATCATAAAAATTATATTCCTTTATTTAAAATTAGGCAAATAACCTTGAGCGCCGGAATTGAGAATCCCTGGACGATGTTCGCTGCCCTTCATGATAGGGGGAAAAGAAGGCGTGTCAAAAGGGTTTTTGTGTTGGAATCAAGCCTTCTTTGGGACAATGGCTGGATTTTTAACTAAAAATAAAATCGGCTGGAGCGGACTGAACTTGAATCCAGGTAGTGAACTTGAAAGAAGAATATTGTAATATGCCCAAGTTGCGGAGGGGCGAATCTCGTCTAATGAGAATGCGAAAATAATCCGACAGTAAGAATGAACCCGAATAATCATTTGCGGAGCGGACTGCCACGAAACGGAGAGGATTTCCTATTGAAGGCTGTTCCTGAAAGAATAGGCCGTTTCAATATTGTCAAAGAATTGGGGAAGGGCTCTCAGGGCGTGGTGTATCTGGGGGAGGACCCCTGGTTGGAGCGGCAGGTTGCCATCAAGACGCTCGATATTCGCATAAACGCGCAACGGGAGCGGCATGCGCGTCTCATGCAGGAGGCGCGGATCGTGAGCCGGCTCCAGCACCCCAACGTCATTTCCGTCTACGACATCGGAGAATACGAGGGGAAGCCCTACCTGGTGCTTGAATACGTCGAAGGGGTTTCCCTCAAGTCCATCATACGAGGCGCCAACGGCCCCCTGGACATCAAACGGGCCGTTTCCATCATGACGCAGGTCCTTGCGGGCATCGCCTACGCCCACCAGCAAAATGTCGTCCACCGCGACCTCAATCCTTCAAACATCATGGTGAGCGCAGGCGATGCGGCAAAGATAATGGATTTCGGCATTTCGATGACCGTCGGCGAGAAGAAGGAGCTGGCGGGGACGCCGTGCTACATGTCTCCGGAGCATTTCTCGAGCGCGGCGCTCGGCCCGGCGTCGGACATTTTTTCCCTGGGACTGGTTCTCTACGAGATGCTGACGGGCGGGTCCGCTTTCAAGGCCGACAACCACATCGCGGTGATGTACAAGATCGCGAACGAGCAGGTGGAGCCCCCCTCTCGCAAGAACAGGAAGATCGGATGGGATCTTGACCGGATCGTGCTGAAGTCCGTCAACAGGGCGCTCGAGTCCCGGTACGGCGACGCCCTGGTGATGAAGCACGATCTCGAAAACTACCTGCTGCGGCTGGACGGGGAAGAGGCGGAAGCTGAAGAGGCGCAGGGCGAGAGCGGCCGCGAGGGGGCCGCCGGCAGCGCCGAGGTGCACAGCACCGTGGAGTTTCTTCTTCGCAGGATGAGCCGGAAGAAGGATTTTCCGGCTTTTTCGCACCATATCCTCGAGATCAACGAAAAGGCTTCGCCTTCGGCCGCCAACCAGGCTTCCGCGCTCCAGCTGGCCAATGTGATTCTCAAGGACCTTTCGCTTACCAATAAGCTGCTGCGGCTGGTGAATTCCGCTTTTTACGGTCAGTTTTCGGGCAAGATCACGTCCATATCGCGCGCCGTGGTGCTCCTCGGGTTCGAGCAGGTGCGCATGGCCGCCGCCAGCCTTCTTCTTTTCGAGCATTTGCAGAACAAGACCCAGATGCTCGAGCTGAAGGACGCGGCCATCGGATCGTTCATGAGCGGTCTTATCGCCAAGGATCTCGCCCGCGACGCGGGCATGAAGGGCGCGGAGGAAGTCTTTATCTGCTCGATGCTGCACAACCTCGGGAAGCATCTCGTCATGTTCTGTCTGACAGACGAGTACAAGGAGATCAAAGCCACTATGGGGCAGGACGGGATGACCGAAAAGAAGGCGTCCCGGGCCGTCCTGGGCATCTCTTATGAGGAACTCGGGGTTGAGGTGCTGAAAGCGTGGAATTTTCCAGCGAAGATCATCAACACGCTGAGGCGGCTGCCGCCGGGAGAGGTCGCTCCCCCTAAGTCCGAAACGGAGACCCTGCAATGCATCTCTAACCTCTCGAATGAGCTTTGCGACGTCGTGAGGCTGTTTGAAGCGCAGGACGCGGGCGAAGCGCTTTTTGCGCTCGCGGATCGATACAAGAACAGCGTGCCGGTTTCGGCGCGGAAGTTGCGAAGCCTGCTTAAGTCGGCGCGGAGAAAGATCGAGAAATATTCGGAGGTTCTGGGCATCAACTCCGATAAGAGCGAGTTCCTGGGGCGGCTTCAGGTGCTGATGAATTTGCAACTCGACGCCGCCGGTCCCCTGCGGCTCACGGTGCTGCCGGGTGGAGACGCTTTCGGAGATCGGAGAGGCCAGGAAAAAGGAGAAGATGGCTTCGAGCAGGATGCTGCCGAGGAGAATTCCGAGATCGTTCGCAAGGAGAACGGAAGCCCGCTCAGCGTGCTCATCAATGGCATCCAGGAAATCGCGGCAGTTCTGGTCGGCCGCTACGAGCTGAACGATATCATGTTCATGGTGCTGGAGACGATGTACCGGGGGCTTGGCTTCAACCGGGTGGTGTTCTGCCTGCGGGACACCCGGAAGCCGAGGGTGAACGCCCGTTTCGGGTTTGGGGATGACGCCCAGGAAATCGTCGGGAAATTCACTTTTCAGCTCATCACCAAGGCTTACGACTTTTTTAACCTCGCCGTATCGACGGGCAGGGATTATTTCGTCGAGGACGTCAACGCTCCCCATCTTAGCCTCCACATTCCGGACTGGTATCGAAGGGACATCGGAGCGCCGGCGTTCCTGCTTTATCCGCTGGTCGTCAAAAAGGTGGGGATAGGGCTTTTTTACGCCGACAGGGACCACGCTGGCCCCATCATAACGGAGGGTCAGAAGCTTTCTCTCAACACCCTGCGGAGTCAGGCGATTTACGCGATCAACCAGAAACGCTAGCAAGCGGCCGGGGGGCGGAGGCGGCGCGTCACGCATCCGGGAGGAGACTGGAAAGCGCGAGCACGGGGAGCATGCAATCCGCATGGCCGCGCACTTCCCGCTCCAGGCGCTCCGCATCCTCCGACGTGGGCGCGAAGAGGAATCCGTCGCCCGGCGCGAGCCTGCGAAGATCGAAGTCCCCCGCCAAACGCCACTCCTTTTCCACTTTCCATGAACGCCTGGACGGCCCTTCCGGGTGCAGCCGGCAGCGTTCGGAGGGCTTTATCTTTCCGAAATATTCTTCCGGGGCGTAAATAACAGGTTTTGCACCGCATCGCAGCAGGCGCGCGCGCCGGACGGCTATGCCGTAGGGCTCGAAGGTCCAGCGGATGAGAGCGCGATTCCATCGCCGTATGGCCCCGAGTTCGAGGGGGCTGCGGGACGTCCATGAGACGACGGGGATGCTTCCACGGATGACTCTGGCGCTCGCCCTGATTTTGCCCTCCGTGGTGATGCGAACCAATGCGTCGAGGGCTGTGTGGCCGGAGTGGGGATTGTCTTCGAGGAGGCTTCGCATGTAGTCATCGCGGTTTTCACCCGGCCACGGTCCGGGGCAGGCGCGAGTGTAGTGGTAGAGGAAGGCGCTCCATGCGGGGCTGCCGCCTTCGCTGGACTTCAGGCTGGGCTGGCGGCTTGTTTCGGGATGCCCTGCTTTCACGGAAGATGGCGGCCTTGTCTTGTCGGGAGGGTGGATTGCTGGAATGTCGGCTTCGGAAAACGACGTCGAAGATTCCGGAAAAGCCTCCACCAGTCGAGAATTCCCCTCGGCTTCTGCTCGCTCTCCGCTGGAGAGGAATATCCATTTGGCGCGGGGGCGGAGGCGGTGCTCCTCCTCAAGTGCGTTAAGAAGGTTGCCGCCGCGGCGCAGCTCGATAATGACGTGGAGGTCGGCGACGCGGGCGAGGAGCCCGTCGCGGCAGACCATCGCTTGCCGCCTGGAGCATGCCGTCGCCTTGGTCCTGCATGTCAGAAGAAGGCTGTGTGCGTTGGGGGCTTCGATGGAGTCGCCTTGCGCGGAGGCGATCATCTCCTCCACGGGAGACGGGAGGATTTCGAGAAGCGGCGCGTGGGAAAACCGTGCGTGGGCGCTCACGAGATCGTAGGTCATTGTTCCGCGGCTTGATGCGAAGCCGATTTCCCGGTTTTCGGGGCGTGAGGAGATGTGGCCGAGGACGCCCCGGAGGACCTTCAGCCATCGGACGTCCGGCGAAGCGATCCTCGGCTTTCTGGAGTTGAAAATCGCGACCCATGGGCGATGAAGGGGCATGTTTCCCATGAGGAACAGAACGCGGGGGGAGCAATCGCCCGTCAGGAGAGGGGGGCCATCCACCCATCGGGCCACCCGGACGCCGGCCCTGGCCCATTCGCTGGCGCGGCGCTCGGCGTCGTCGAAAATTTTCGTCCAGGCGGAAGCGCGGCTGGGAGCCGCGATTCCCTCGCGGGCCGCCTTCTCCCGAACCCAATCCCGCCGATCCTCACGGACCGCAACGCCGCCATTCAGGCATTCCGCGAGCCAACGGTGGTAACCGGCGCATTCCCATTTTTTCATCCGTTCCATGACCGCGTTCAGGAAGAGCGCGGCAAACCGGGCTTCTTCGGGAACTTCGCGGAGCAGCTCCCAAAGCCGCGCGGTCCCGGAGTCGGGGAGGACGAACATCACGGGATTGCCTCGCTGGGGTTTTGTTCATCCCATCCCTCGGGTCCTTCCTGCGCGGCGAAAAAAGCGGCGATTTCATCGATGCCGCTTGCTATGCGATAGGGCGGGAGGCTCTTCAGGAAGGTGCGCCCGTAATTTTTCGTCCGCAGGCGCACGTCGAAAATGACGATGAGACCCCTGTCGCTCGAGGAGCGCAGGAGCCTTCCCACGCCCTGCTTGAGGTGAATGATGGCCCTCGGGACCTGGTATTCTGTGAATGCGCTTTTGCCCTGCCGGGTGAGCGCGTCGATGCGCGCGGCGGTGATCGGGTCGTCGGGGACTTCAAAAGGCAGCTTGTCGATCAGGACGCAGCTGAGCGATTCTCCCGGAACGTCGATCCCTTCCCAGAAGGATTTCGTGGCGAGCAGGACGGATTCCACGTTTTCCTTGAATTCGGCGAGGAGCGTCCGAGGCGGTTTTTCGCCCTGCACGAGGATGGGATAGGGCAGATGGTCCTTGAGGAGGGGGTGCGTCTGCTGCATCTGTCGGTGGCTGGTGAAGAGGAAAAGCGCCCGGCCCCTCGTTTTGTGCAGGATGCCTAGGGCTTCGTCCGCCATCCGCCTGGTGAAGGAGGGCTCGTTGGGCATCGGGAACGCCTTGGGGATGTAGAGAAGCGCCTGCTCTTCGACCGCGAAGGGCGAGGGAAGGACCATTTCCCGGCTCTCGGGGGGAATCCCGAGGCGCTCCCTGATGAAGCCGCACGATCCGCCGGTTGAAATCGTCGCGGAAGTGAAGACCACGGAAGTCGTCCGCTCGAAGAGCCTCTCCTGGAGAATGGGGGCGAGTTCCACGGGCGTGCCCCGGAGGGAGAAGCCATGGTGGGAGATCTCGCACCAGTAGATGAGGCTGGGGTCGCGCTGGCTGAGCAGTGCGTCGAGCCCGTTTGCAAGCTCCACCGCGCGTTCGCCGCAAAGCGCGAGGGCGGATTGATCCTCGGCGAACGGGGAGAGCCGCGCGCTCAACTCCCGGAGCGTAAAGCTCATGCAGTCCGATGTTTCGGCAAAGCCCCCGCCGAAAGCTTCCGCTCCCAGCCGGAAGCGAGCTTCTTTCCTTGCCGCGAGCAGTTGGTGCATCTGGCGGCTCAGGATCTCGATTTGCCCACAGCCCGCTTCGATTTCAGGGGCCCGCTCCCGAAGGCCGGATTTGCCCGGCTGCGCGAGGCTGCGGCGGCACTCGCTCCGGGCGTCGCGCGCGAGGTCCTGGGCCCTCATGTTGCTGAATTCCAATCCGAAGTAGAGGCCGATGACGTCTTCCAGCTGGTGGGCTTCGTCGAACACCACCGCCTTGTAGTCGGGTATGACTTCCCCGAGGCCCTTCGCGCGGAGGGCAAGGTCCGCGAAAAAGAGATGGTGGTTCACGACGATAAGGTTTGCGCGGGAGGCGTCCTGCCGGAGGCGGGTCATGAAACAGCGGGCGTGCTCCACGCATTTCTGGCCGAGGCAGTGCTCGCTCACGGAATTCACCGAACGCCAGATTTGGGTGCTGTCCGGGAGCCACGGCATTTCGGAGCGCTCCCCGGTCTTTGTGCGCGTCGCCCATTGCTGGAGGCGGTGGTATAGTTTCGCTTCCTCCTTCTTGTGAAAGGAGGACTGGTAGGAAAAATCCCGGAGCCGCCTCAGACACAGGTAGTTGTTCCGGCCTTTGATGCACACGGCGTTGCATTGGGGGAAGCAAAGCTTCTTGAGAAGCGGTATGTCCTGGTCGAAAATCTGGTCCTGGAGGGCCTTGGAGCCGGTGGAAATGACGGTTTTCCTGCCGCTTTCGATGACCGGAGCGAGGTAAGCCCACGTTTTGCCCGTACCCGTTCCGGCTTCCACGAGCAGTGGGATTTCACGGCTCAGGCAGTCCGAGACGGCGTTGGCCATGTCGAGTTGGAGCGCACGGTGCTCGAAGCCATGCAGGCTCTTTGTGAACAGCCCATCCCGGCCGAAGTAGGGCTCCATCTTTCTGTCAGTCATGGCGCGCCATCCTGGGGAGTAGGTGGGGGCTGGTTTGCGTGGCCGGGGGTGTTTGACCTTTTTTTTGACTCGTGAGATAATGAAAAAAGTTGCTCAAGGCGTCGAGTTTCCCTTATTTTCTTTGCCATCCAACCCGGACGAGGCGCCACGGAAAGCTGTTCTGGACCTGCCTGCCATGGATTCCGTGAAGGAGCCGAAGGCGCCGGGAAAATGCATAGCAGGAATATATAAGTGAAGTCAAACACTTTTAGCTCCGTAACGTGACGTGTGATCTGCTCCGGTGGGGTGGCGGCGGGAGTTCGCCCGGCGCCCCCTTGGCGGAGGATGAGACCGGCAGGGAGGTGAATGATGAATGTTCTTGCCTGGATATCAAGTGTTTTCGCAAGCTTCAGGAGAGGGTGATGATAAGACGCTTCTTTGTTGGGCTCCTTACGCTGATCGGCGCGGTGACGCTTCTGCTTTTCCTTCTGGCCGTGGGGCTCACGGTTTTTTACCGGAGCAAGGCGGAAAGTCCCGCCGTTCGCGGCAGGGTGATTCTCGAGATGGATCTCGGAGAGGACATCCCCGAATACGCCGGGGGCGACGCTCTGTCCACTTTCATTCCGGCTAAGGAATGCACGGTGCTGGACGTTGTCCGGACATTGGAGAGGGCGGCCAGGGACGATCGCGTCGCCGGGTTGTACGCGAAGATCGGCTCGTCCGGCATGGGGCTTGGGAAGATCCAGGAGATCCGGAGCGCGGTTCTTGCATTTCGTGAGACGGGAAAGCCCGCCATAGCGTTTTCCGAGACTTTTGGGGAATTCGGTCCTGGAAACGGCGCCTATTACCTTGCGACGGCGTTCGACCGGATCTACCTGCAACCTTCGGGAGACGTCGGGTTGACGGGGCTCGCGTTCAAGGCGCCGTTCCTCGCGGGGACGCTGGAGAAGCTTGGGATCACGCCCCGGATGGACCATCGCGGGGAGTACAAGACGGCGATGAACATGTTCACGGAGAAAAAGTTCACCGAAGCGCACTATGAATCGCTTCACCGGATCATGGAGTCGCAGTTCGGCCAGATGACGGCCGGTATCGGGAAAGCGCGGGGGTTCTCGCCGGATGAAATCCGGGCGCTGGTCGATCGCGGGCCGTTCAACTCCAAGGAGGCAAAAGACGCGGGCCTGGTGGATGATCTCGCGTACTCGGACGCGGCGCGGAACCTGGCGAAAGGCGCGGCCGACCCCAAAGCGGCGTTTTATCCCTTTACGCGGTACGTGAAGAAGGTAGAGGATGAAGAGGAAAAATCCAAGGGCAAGGGGGATGAGGAGGTCATCGCCCTCATTTATGGAGTGGGGGCGATCCACCGGGGAAAAAGCGAGCTTCCGTCGTGGGACGGGGACGGCTCCGTAGGGTCGGATACACTGGGGCATGCGTTCCGTAAGGCGGTCGAGGACGATTCGGTGCGTGCGATTCTTTTCCGCATAGACAGCCCTGGCGGGTCGTACGTCGCTTCGGATTCGATCTGGAGGGAAGTGGGCCGCGCGCGGGAGGCCGGCAAGCCGGTGATCGTTTCAATGGGAGACGTGGCGGGGTCCGGCGGGTATTTCATCGCGGCGCCCGCGACGCGCGTCGTCGCGCAGCCGGGGGCGCTCACCGGGTCCATAGGGGTCTTCGCCGGGAAGCCGGTCATGACGGAATTCTGGAAGAAGCTCGGCGTCTCGTGGGACGAGATGTATTCGAGCGAGCACGCGGACATGTGGAGCACCAACAAGGACTACGACCCGGAGGAATGGGCCCGCTTCGAGCAGTGGCTGGACCGGGTGTACAAGGATTTCGTGGGCAAGGTCGCGCAGGGCCGGGGCATGCAGCCGGACAAGGTCGAGAGGGTCGCGAGGGGGCGCGTCTGGACGGGCGAAGACGCGAAGGACCTGGGGCTGGTGGACGAACTAGGAGGATTCCCCGAAGCGATCCGGCTGGCGCGGCGGGAGGCGGGCATTCCTGATGGCGTGAGTGCGCGTTTGAAGATTTATCCGCCTTCAAAATCGCTGGTGGAGAGCCTCACCGATATGTTCCTCAACAAAGAGGATGACGATGGCGAGGACGTCGCGGCGGCGGCCTGGGCGGTTCGCGCGTTGCGCCCCTATGCCGGGCTCATGAGAGAGCTGAAGGCTTTTTCCGATGGAGGAGTTTTGACCATGCCCTACGTGGATAGGGTCCAATAGAATGCAATGATGGCGAGCGGGCCGGGGCGACGGTAAGCCAACGGTATTGCGGGTGCGGGAGGCTTTTCCCCAGGCTTCCCCTCCGCTTTCGGCGCCTCTGGCGGGGCTCCCGGCGCCTAGGCGAGATTCCGGTTGTGCGTCTGATCCTGTTTGCAAGAAGCTTCTTTAGCGTCATTATGAGGAGGACCGATTATGAAATCTTATGAAAAGGCGTCCGACGGCATCATCTATGAGAGCGTGACCGGCGGGCTGATGGACAAAATAACGAAGTCCGAGCGCAAGCACTCCGTATTCGAGGACGCGGCCCGCAAACTGCCGTTACCCGTGTGCCCCATTTTCTGCGCCTGTATGGAAAGCGGCGGAATCACTCCCGTCGGTTTCAAGGAAACAGACATCAAGCTCATCAGCAGGAACGAGGAGAAGACGCGGGAAGCCTTTCCACGGTCCATCGAGAAGAGCCGGAACGTGGTGCTGGAAGCGGTTCCCTCCGAAATCGCGACCAGGGTGAGTGGAAAGAGGATCGCGGTTCTTTTCTCCGGCGGGCCGGCTCCGGGCGGGCACAACGTGCTGGCGGGGCTGAAGGCGGTCCTGGGGAAGGAGAACACCCTGCTCGGCATCAAAAAGGGCCCGAAGGGGCTCCTCAACGGGACGAT
>CALFXO010000024.1 GCA_937958025.1 uncultured Syntrophobacteraceae bacterium | reverse complement strand
TTGCATTGTGGCGACGCGGCCACGCGCCTTTTCTGATGTTCGGGAGGCTCGCGCCTGCCAACGCTTATCCTTCCGCGCCGCCCGCTCCGGGCGACGCGCCATCCCGCGAATCGTCCGAAGCCCCGATCTTATAGCCCCTAGTCCCTCGTTTCTTATTCTGTACTATAGCACAAAGAAGGAGCATTTCGCCAACCCAAGCGCAAGTCGCATGGCGGCCGGTGAAAGAAAGGGAAGGATTCGCCAATTCCTGGGATTGGTGGCTTGATTACAAAAAAAAGGCGCATCGACCTTAAAGCCCGATGCGCCTTTTGGGGATTTTCTTGTTGGTCGGGACGAGAGGATTTGAACCTCCGACCCCTTGCACCCCAAGCAAGTGCGCTAACCAGTCTGCGCTACGCCCCGACGAGTCTGGTTTAATAGCATCTATCGTAGCGCGAGTCAAGCGGCTTTATCGGTGAGTTCAACGCTCTGCGGTGAAATGCGGCTGCATTGCGCCGCGGGGGCCCGCGCCCGCGTTTTCCCGGGACTGTAGAAAAAGGCCCGGAGACCATTGACACTCCGGATGTTCTCCCCTAAAATGAAAGGTCAATATAAATATGCGGCATATACACCCGAAAAAGGTTAACATTTTTCAAATGTAGCAAATTTTGTTTTCACCCACGACCAAGAGCACTTTTCCATCCCAAATCCAAAACGGAACTGATTTTGAGGGCCATATGCGGTTAAAAGGCGCACAGATTTTTTTTGAATGTCTTAAGAAGGAGGGCGTCGAAGTCGTCTTCGGGTTTCCCGGAGGGGCTGTCATCGACATCTACCATGAGTTCCCGAAGCATGACATCCGCCACATTCTGGTTCGGCACGAGCAGGGAGCGGCTCACATGGCGGACGGGTACGCCCGCGCGACCGGAAGAGTGGGCGTGTGCCTCGTTACGTCCGGGCCGGGGGCGACCAACACGGTGACCGGCATCGCCACCGCCTATATGGACTCCGTCCCCATGGTCATTTTCACGGGGCAGGTGCCTACGGCCCTTATAGGGAACGATGCTTTCCAGGAAGTCGACATCGTTGGCATCACCCGTCCCTGCACCAAGCACAACTATCTGGTGAAGGACGTGAACGATCTCGCGCGGGTCATCAAAGAGGCGTTTTACCTGGCCCGCACGGGGAGGCCCGGCCCGGTGCTGATAGACCTCCCGAAGGACGTGGTCCAGGCGACGACGGAATTCCGCTACCCGAAGCAGATCGAGCTCACCGGATACCGTCCGACGGTCGAAGCGCACATGGGCCAGGTGAAGCGCGCGGTGCAGATGCTGCGCAAGTGCAAGAAGCCCGTCATTTACGCGGGCGGAGGCGTGATCGCGGCGGAGGCGAGCGAGGAGCTTACGAAATTCGCCCGGCTGGTCAAGGCCCCGGTGACGACCACGCTCATGGGGCTTGGCGGCTTCCCTGCGGTCGAAGAAAATCCGGAAGGGAAAAAAGACCTCCATCCCCAGTGGCTCGGCATGCTCGGCATGCACGGCACTTTCCGGGCCAATATGGCGGTTTCCAACGCCGATCTCCTCTTCGCCGTCGGCGCCCGCTTCGACGACCGGGTCACCGGCAAGATCAGCGGCTTCGCCCCGCACGCCAAGATCATCCATATCGACGTCGATCCTACCAGCATCAGCAAGAACGTCATGGTGGACATTCCGATCGTCGGGGACTGCAAGAACGCCCTGCAACGCTTCGTGCAGGCGTTTGAGGAGGAGCCCATCGAAAACCTCGATGAGCTGCGCGCTCCCTGGTTCAAGGAAATCCGGAAATGGAAGGAGACCCACCCCCTTGCTTACAAGCAGGAAGGGGAGATCATCAAGCCGCAGTTCGTCATCGAGAAAATGTATGAAATCTGCCATGGCGACGCCATTGTCACCACGGAAGTGGGGCAGAACCAGATGTGGGCGGCGCAGTATTTCCATTTTGAACGGCCCCGCGAGTTCATAAGCTCCGGCGGACTGGGCACGATGGGCTACGGCCTCCCCGCCGCGATCGGCGCCCAGGTGGCTTTCCCGGACAGGCTGGTCATCGATATCGCCGGGGACGGCAGTATCCAGATGAACATCCAGGAAGTCATCACGGCGGTTTGCAATGGCCTTCCCGTGAAAGTGGCGATTTTGAACAACCGCTTCCTCGGCATGGTGCGGCAGTGGCAGGAGCTTTTCTACGAGAAGAACTACTGCGCGACCTGTCTCGACGCGGCCCCGGATTTCGTGAAGATCGCCGAGGCGTACGGGGCCGTGGGGCTTCGGGCTACGAGGCCGGATGAAGTGGAGCCGGTCATCCGCGAGGCGTTCGCTATCAAGAAACCCGTTCTTATGGATTTTGTCGTCGCGGCCGAGGAAGGGGTGTATCCCATGGTGCCGGCTGGCAAGGACATTTCAGAAATGTTGCTGGTGTAGGGGCTTATGGAAAATAATAATAAAGTTCAGAAGCATACGATCGGCGTGCTGGTGGAAAACCAGCCCGGCGTCCTCTCGCGGGTGGCCGGGCTTTTCAGCGGAAGGGGCTTCAACATCGAGAGCCTCGCGGTGGCCGTGACCAACGAGCCCGGCCTCTCGCGCATCACCCTGGTCACGACGGGCGACCAGCACATTCTGGAGCAGATCATCAAGCAGCTCAACAAGCTGATTAATGTCATCAAAGTCTTCGACTTCCGCGAAACGGAATTCGTGGACCGCGAAATGATTCTCATCAAGGTTCGGGCGGAAGAGCAGACCAGGGCGGAAATACTGCGCATTGTGGATATTTTTAGGGCCAAGGTGGTGGACGTGAGCCCCCACTTCTACACACTCCTCATCACGGGGGACGATCCTAAAATTTCCGCAATCCTGGAACTCCTTGAACAGATCGGAATCACCGAGATAGCCCGGACCGGAAAAGTCGCTCTTGCGCGCAGTAAGAAGCATTAACTTACGTTGCACCAACTCAGAGAGGAGTTTTAGTTATGCGCAGTTTTTATGATGCGGATGCGGATTTGAATCTGCTCAGCGGAAAGAAGGTGGCCGTCATCGGCTATGGAAGCCAGGGCCACGCCCAGGCGCAGAATTTGCGCGATAGCGGCGTGGACGTGGTCATAGGGCAGCGCCCCGGCTCCGCCAACTACGACAAGGCGGTGGAAGACGGCTTTAAGCCCGTATCGGGGCGTGAGGCGGCGGAAATGGCCGACGTCATTCAGATTCTGATTCCGGATCACGCACAGGCGGCGCTTTACCGGGAAGACGTGGCCCCGTTCATGAAGGCCGGCAAGGTCCTCCTCTTTTCGCACGGTTTCAATATTCACTACGGCCAGATTGCTGCTCCGGCGGCGGTGGACGTCGTAATGGTGGCGCCCAAGGGGCCGGGCCACCTCGTGAGGAGCGAGTATGTCCGGGGAGCCGGCGTGCCCGCTCTGGTGGCGGTGCATCAGAACGGCAGCGGCCAGGCCATAAACCTCGCCCTTGCATACGCAAAGGGAATCGGCGCGACGCGCGCCGGAGTCATCGAAACGACCTTCAAGGAAGAGACGGAAACGGACCTCTTCGGCGAGCAGGCCGTTCTTTGCGGCGGCGTGTCCGAACTCATCAAGGCCGGGTTCCAGACCCTGGTCGATGCGGGCTACCAGCCGGAAATCGCTTTCTTCGAGTGCATGCACGAGATGAAGCTGATCGTGGACCTCATCTATCAGGGCGGGCTCGCCTACATGCGCTACTCCATCAGCGACACCGCCGAGTACGGCGATCTGACCCGCGGCAAGCGCGTCATCACGGATGAGACCCGCAAGGAAATGAAAAAGATCCTTGGGGAAATCCAGTCCGGGGAGTTCGCAAGAGACTGGATTCTGGAAAATCAGGCGGGCCGTCCGATGTTCCGCGCGACGCGCGAGCGCGAGAAACGCCTCCTGGTCGAGGAAGTAGGCCGGAAGCTCCGGGCCATGATGCCTTTCATGAATGCAAAGGTTGTGGATTAAGCCCGCTGTTGTCCACTTGCCGTCGCCCCGGCGAAAGCCGGGGTCCAGAAAGGCGCATCAGTTCCGGACTCCGGCTTTCGCCGGAATGACGTTGGAACTTTAGGGCGAGTCCAAAGAGTTTTCCTGCCGGGGGACAAATTCTTTTTTATTGCTGGAGCCGCTCCTGCGAGGATATTGTCCAGGCATGGCATCTTGGGGGCTTGCATAAGTCAACGCTAATAGGTTTGAGATTCTGCGCCCTCCTCCACCTCTTACGGGGTTGGGGCGGAGGGCGTTCTCCCACCGCGGCCCCGACGCCGGCGGGCCATGATCGTTCGCAGGCCTGAGGGGGGGGCGGCGGCGAAGGCCGCGTCAACCGATGCTTCCGCCGAGGCGGAATGCTGCAAAGGGTGGGGAGCGGACTCCTCCATTCCCCCGTCCCTTAGAGAGTTAGGCTCCGCATGACCCCGGTAGATTTCAGACAAAAGGCCTCCCGCGTTCCGGTTTCATCGGAAGGGCTGCCGTTCATACTCGCCTCCGCTTTCGTCACGCTCATCATGGCGCTCTTGGGTTGCGTGACGCTAACCATGGTATTTCTTGCCGCGACGCTTCTCATACTGAATTTTTTCAGGGACCCGGAGCGCATGGTGACAGCGGTGAGCGGGGAAGTGGTTTCTCCCGCGGATGGCAAGGTCATCGCCATAGAAAGGGTGGAGGAGTCTATCTTTACTCACAAACCTACTTGGCGAATCTGCATCTTTATGAGTATATTTAACGTACACGTGAATCGCGCCCCATGTTCGGGAGTCGTCCGGGGAATTCACTTCCGTAATGGAAAGTTCTTCGCTGCAAACAACCTGACGGCCACAAGGGAAAACGAGCAGAATTGGGTGTGGCTGCAAGACGAGGCTGGGCGCGACGTGGTGCTCACGCAGGTGGCGGGGCTCATTGCGCGGCGCATAGTCTGCTGGCCGGTCATCGGCGACCGGCTCGAGCTTGGAGAGCGTTTCGGACTTATCCGCTTTGGTTCACGGCTCGACGTGTACGCGCCCGAAGCCGCCGAGATTTTGATATCCAAAGGAGACCGCGTCTTCGCGGGGGAGAGCGTCCTATGCAAAATGAAATGAAAAAACGTCGCTATTTCAAGAAGCGCAAACACCATCCGGACAATGGAGAGGTGAACCGGAAAATCTACATTCTTCCCAGCCTGTTCACCACCGGGAACCTCTTCTGCGGCTTCTTCGGGATCGTGAAGGCCATCGACGGCGATTTTTTCGCCGCCGCTCTTGCGATCATCGGTTCATGGGTCTTCGACATCCTGGATGGGAAAGTGGCGCGGCTTACGCGCTCCACCAGCCGGTTCGGCGTGGAGTACGACTCCCTGGTCGATCTCGTGGCCTTCGGCGTGGCTCCGGGCGTCCTCATGTACCTTTGGGCGCTCAAGCCTTTCGGGAAACTGGGGTGGCTTGCCGCCTTCGTCTTCGTGGCGTGCGGGGCGTTGCGTCTAGCCCGTTTCAATGTGCAGGTGGACACCGTGAGCAAGAAGTATTTCGTCGGCTTGCCCATCCCGGGCGCCGCGAGCCTTGTCTCCACCACGGTGCTTTTCCTTTCGCAGTGGGATGGTTTGAAGGCGTCCGACTTCGGACTGCTCCTTCTTGTCGTGACGTACCTCCTCGGTTTCCTCATGGTCAGCAGTATTCCCTATAACAGCTATAAGGACATGGGCGCCTTCAAGGAAAAGCCCCTGCCCATCCTCTTTGTGCTGGTGGTTCTCCTGACCGTAGTGGCCGCGTGGCCGCAGATCATGCTTTTTTCTCTCGTGCTCACTTATATCGTCTCCGGTCCGCTTACATTCGCCATCCGCTGGTTCAGGAAGAGAAACCCCGGCGAGCAGCCGGCTCCTGCATCGCCGGAGCAACTGGCCGGACAGGCTGGGGGGGCGGGCGGCGTGAAGGACGCCAACGAGCGATTGCCCCACTGATGGCTGTCCCAAACCGCCCCGTCGCTCCATTCACCCGCAGTAAAACGCGGGACCCGCACTCCCCTCCGTGGGAGTTTGCGGGTTCCGCGATTCACCGACGCCTTCGCAGCCATCGATCGTACGATTTTCATCCCCCCTGCCCAGGAGGAGCATGGCAATGTATCTTCCCAAGCGCGTGACGCTGCGCGAAGTGGCCCCGAGGGACGGCTTCCAGTCCCTTCCCGCCTTCATCCCCACTCCCAGGAAGCTCCATATTATCGAGGCCCTGGTCAAGGCGGGCGTTAAGCGGGTGGAAGCATCCTCCTTTGTCAGCCCCAAGGCGATTCCTCAGTTGCGGGACGCGGCGGAAATAATGGCCGGCGCGCCGCGAGGGGAGGGCGTCACCCACGCCGCGCTGGTCCCCAATCTGCGTGGGGCCCGCGACGCCGTCAATGCTGGCGCCGACGAACTGGTTGCGCTTATATCCGCGAGCGAGGCGCACAATCGAGCGAACGTGAGGAGAAGCATACAGGAGTCTCTCGCCGATCTTAACCCCATTTTTGAACTGGCCGCCGAGCGAGGCGTCAAAGTTATCGGTTCTGTGGCGGTGGCGTTCGGCTGCCCGTACCAGGGGGAGGTCCCGGAGCCGGACGTGTTGGCGCTCGTCGAATCGTTCATCCGCCGAGGGGCCTCGGCGATCATCCTCGCGGACACGACCGGCATGGCGACCCCGGTCCACGTGGACAGCTTGGTCAGACAGTTCCAGGACCGGCATCCGGGAGCGGAGTGCATCCTCCACTTCCACAACAACAGGGGGACCGCCATGGCGAATCTGCTGGCGGCGCTGATGGCGGGAGCTACAACCTTCGACGCGGCGCTTGGAGGGATTGGCGGCTGCCCGAACGTTCCGCAGGCCGCGGGCAATCTCCCGACCGAAGACGCCGTGTGCATGTTGGAGAATATGGGGGTGCGGACGGGGATAGACCTGAATGCCATTCTCGCGGCCGCGCGCCAGTTGGAGGATATGCTGGGTTTTGTCCTGCCGGGGCAGGTCATGAAGAGCGGCCCCCGGTTCTGCGGGTGTGGGCAAGGGTAAGGCGGGGCGGCGCGAAAAGGCGAGGCATTTTGGAAATTGCGTCAAGCCGTCGCATCCGGATATCAGGCGGGAGGCGGTTGAACGCTTCTCCTGCACTGTTCCAGGGCGCTTGCGGCCTTCTCGAACTTGGGGTCCTGGACGAGAGCTGCTTCGAGGGCCGGTATGGCTTCCGCATGCCGTTTCTGGGCAATAAAGAGCATGGCCTTGTTGAAAAGAACGATGGGGTGATTCGGGTGGTGAGACAAGATAAAGTCGTAGCAGGCTTCGGCCCGGTCGAATCGTCCTTCCTTGCGGAGTCTGAGTGCGACGTCATTGCAAGCCCGCAGGTCGTTGAGATTTTGCTTGATGGTCCATATGTCGGGGTTCTCTAAACCCTTGCGCGTAAGGGCGAGTTCCACCTTCTCGCGGACAGCCGGGGCGTTCCCGTTCTTCTTTGCGAACGCTACGGCCTGATCGAAGGCCTCGCGGCCTTTTTCCTCATTGCCCAGTTCGAGAAACAATTCGCCTATTTTGATTTTTCTGGAGGCGTCCAGAGGGCTGAGGTGGTCTAGCTTCTCCAGCGCGGTGACGGCCTCGTCGGCATTTCCCAGCTCCTCCTGAATGCTGGCGTGGTTTTTGAGCGCCGATAGAAAGACGGTTTCACTGTCCGAAACCGCTTGCTCGAAACGCTCCGCCGCTTTTTCTTTTTCGCCTGCTTCCAAGTGCTTCTCTCCCGCTATATTGCTGAGTTTGGGGGCCCTGAAGCCCTTCCCCTCAAGCTCGGCTATGGTTGCTATCGCTTCGAGGGGAGGGGCCTCCAGGATCTTTCTGTAGATCTGCTCCTCCGAAGATTGCATCTTTTCAAGAACCTTTCGCACCTTCTCTTCGATGGTCACCCGCGCGAATGGTTTCACCAGAAGATAGTGCGCTCCCCACTCCCTGGCGCTTCCAATCAGGGCGGGCAACATGCTTTCGTCCGCCACCGCGGTCGTCATGATGAACGGAATAAATTTCCTCAGCGGGTCGCGCGAAAAATCCTCCAGCAGCTTGATGCCGTCATACGTTCCTTTCATGTGGATATCACAGATTATGATGTCCACCGGCTCCTTTTCGCCCGTTTGCCGCCATGCCTCCTGGCTGCTGTGGGCTTTCTTGATCTCCTTGAAAATACGCTTGCCCTGTATGGTCATGGTTCGCAGCATGCCGGCGATGATCGATTGCATGTTTCGATTCGGGTCAACTATCATCCCGATCATGTCTCTAGGGATAAGATCTCTCATAGGCTATTGGCATAGTCTTGTGTGTGGTGGAGGAATGTAATGAAATACGCGCTATCGTGATATTGCAGCACCCAGAATATGTTTCGTTTACTCTCTTTCTTTACACGGATTGCAAAGCCTTGTCTACGTCATAATACGCCCGTCAAGGCCTGGATGCTTTGATCTGGGGAGCTTATCCTGTTATGAAAGCGTAATCTCAATCCTCAACGGGCGCAATTTCTGGATGCGACGCGCCGAATTGCACTTCCAGGACGACGGCGTCATCTTCAAACGCAGAATGGCGGATCACCCCTTTGAGGCAATCATAACGCCCTTTGGGCCCTATATTGGCAAATATGGAAACCCCCGAGCCCGCCGTCAGTCCTGCCGTCGGAGCGCCGCCGGGAAGGAGTTGAATGACGACGGTGCATTTGTCGCCGGATAGGGTCGTGATGGCTCCTGGCAGTCTCCTGCTGCCCACCGCCGCTTGCACGCTCACCGCGCATTCAATTCCTTGGGGCTCGGGGGCGCCTTTCTCCCTCGGGCCCTCGATGGGGGCGACATGCAGCAGCGGTGCGGGGTGCTCTACGTACTTTATGATCCTTACCGGAAATGAGCAAGCAGCGCCGGAATGCAAACGCTGGATTTTTGCTTCGGCGTTCCTCCGTAGAGTTCTCGAACCGTCTATGGGGTGCGAAAGTTTCAGCACGATCCCCCGCCCCGGCGCGGAGGCCGCCACCACTCCTTCAAATGAGGACGGGCCGTCGTCACACCGCACCAGAACGACGGTCCCCTTCTCGAAGCCCGGGAGCGGCTCGGGGCATGATTCTACTGTCTTCCTCCCCGTCCCTGCGTCCTGGAATTTGATGAACGCCTCGAAAAGAGAATCGTCCAGCGTAGCCCGCATCTCATTGTTCATGATCTGCAAGGCCTTCGAGGGAGGAAGGGCGTCCTTGTAGGCCCTCTTGGTGGTGAGGGCGTCGAAGACGTCAATGATCCGGGCCACGCGGGCGATCTTTCCAATATCGGGGGCTTTCAGCCCGTAAGGGTATCCGGACCCGTCCAGCGCTTCGTGGTGTTGCAGCACCACATTCAGCTGCTCCCTGTTCATTACCTGCGTCGCCCGTATCTGTTGGTAACCGAGGAGAGGGTGTTTCTTTATAAGCTCGAACTCCTCCTTGTCCAGTTTGCCGGGTTTGTTCAGGATGCGATCGTCGATGCTGCTCTTTCCAATGTCGTGGAAGAGCGCTCCCATTCCGAAGTCTTCCATGGCCGCCGCCGTCCAGCCGAGATGCTTGCAGAAGGCCATCCCGAGTATAGAGACCTGGATGCAGTGGGTGAAAGTGTAGTAGTCCTTCGAGAAAAGTGAGAGCATTGCCCGAAGCGTTACGCCGTCGCAAATGGCCTGGCGTGACAGATGCGCCACGACGTCCTGACCGAGACGGACATTGGCCGGGGTGGGACGCTCCCGGAAAACCTTCTGCACCACGTAATCGGCCTGATCGTAGAGAAGCTCCGCCTTCTGCTCGGGTGGCGCGCTGCCGCTGCTGAGAGCCTGCTGGACGTTCTTGTTGAAATACTCGCTGAATGCCTGCTCGTCTTCGGTGCGGATGTATAGCGATTCCATTTCCTTGGCGAGCATGCGGCGGTGCAGCGAAAGCTCATGGCGGTTCCCCGCATCGACAAGCTTTTTGAGGCAAAGGCCGCCAGTTCGGGAGCTTCGAGCCAGGCTAAAGATGTCGCAGGGGACGGTTGTCATGGGAAAAAGGCTGCGCACCTTTATTGGCAGATAACCTATGGTGATTGCGGAAAAGTCCTGGTCACTCGCGTCTACGACCAAGAACTTTGGGCAATCCGTCGTCATAAAATGATCCTTCGGCGCGACTTCCCACACTGCGTGGGAGCGCGTAAAAAACAAGACGGTCTGTTGCACCGGCCGGAAAATCCATGGTTGTTTGCGATAGTTGCGGAAGGCGTCGTCGGATGCCTCGCTCATTCCGCCATCATCCGGCATAGTAGATATAATTCTTATCGGCAGAGGATGGCGAAATGATAAAGGCTTTTCATAGGAACTCCTGATGTTTCCAGGGTGGCGGCCTGAAATCGCCCCTTTCCCGGATTCGGCCCATAGCGCCCGGATGCTCAGAGCGCGACATACGCCTTGCGGCTGAATCTGTGGATGACGGGCGTTCCCGCGCCGTGCCGGACGGCTTTCAGCACCGCGTCCTTGTTGACGGGAATGGTCCCGGCGAGGATGTGGACAGGGATGTGTGAGAAAGCCTTCGGGACCATGGGGGTGCTTGGGCCTATCATGACGACCTTCACGCCGGGGGCTGTCCTGCCGAGGATGTCCTCGGTCGTGTCGTTCAGGATGGACGTAGACGTGACCAGCAGCGCGTCGGCCCAATCGCCCAGCTTTTCATAGAAGCTCTCCCGCTCGCCGACGCCCTGCAAGTCGTCGAGCGCCTCCACCTCCGCTCCCCGCTTCTCGAAAAGGTGCAGGAGGGGGCGGAAAAATCCCACCATGGCGACGTGGGACCCCTGGCCTATTCCGAAGGCGTCCATCCATCCGCTGTCGGTTGGATCTTCAGGGTAACCGAGCGCCTCGCGATAGTTCAGCGCGTTCACCAGCGCAAGCCCCATGGTGCGGCGAAGAGGGGCCGGGCTTTCGATTTCTTCCAGCAGTTCGATGGCCGGTCGTCCCTCGTAATCGGTGTAGTTCTTGTTCATCCGGCAGCAGTGTCCGTCGGATGCGTAGGTGTAGGCGATGCCTATGCCGCCGTCGCTCGTCGTGACGGCGCTGTAGCTCAGGCCGACGGTCAACTGTTCGACCTTCACGTCTTTCGCCCGCTCCTTGAAATGATCGTACAACCTTTGCGTCAGCTCCATAGTCTTTTTCTTTTCCTAGCGTCGAACGCACCGCCTCGAACGCCCCCTCATCCCCGCGTCGCGCAGGTGGTTGGGCAGGAGTCGGGGAATATGATGCTCCTGAGGTCCCGATCCCCGAATTCCTTGAGCGACGGGTGGATGTCGCAGACCCGCCCGGCTTCATAGACGATCAGCGCGCCCGCGAAAGCCTTAATATCTTCCGGGTCATGAGTAATCATCACCGCCGGTATGTTGAACCGCGCGAGGATTTCCCGAAGCTCCCTGCGGAGCCGCTCGCGCAGCAAGGTGTCGAGCGCCGAGAAGGGTTCGTCGAGGAGGAGGAGATCGGGCTTCCTGATGAGGGCTCGCGCCAGCGCCACGCGCTGCCGCTGGCCGCCCGAAATCATCCCCGGATAGGACTTGGCCAGATGTGCGATTTCAAACACTTCCATAAACTCCATGGCGCGGCGTCCGTCCTCTTTCGACAGTCGCCGCCATGGTTTTTTCAGTGCGTAGCCAACGTTTTGAAAAACCGTCATATGCGGAAAAAGAGCGTAATCCTGGAAGAGATACCCCAGATTGCGATGGCGCGGAGGGACGTCTATCCCCTGTTCGGAGTCGAACAACACCCGCCCCTTCAGGGTGATCCTGCCGGAGTCCGGGGTTATTAGCCCCGCGATCGCCTGGAGCGTTACGGTCTTTCCGGACCCCGACGGCCCGAAAAGAACGACCGCATCTTCCCCGGATGCAAAGGAAACATCCAGCGTAAAGCTTCGCCCACGGGACTTCAGGCTCTTTTTCACATCGACGTGCATCATCACTGCATCCGCCCTACGGCTTCTCGAAGCCGAACTCCTGGAGCGCTCTCTGTCCCTCGGGGCTCAGAACGAACGCGATGAAGCGCTCGGCTAGCTCCTTCTTCTTTGTGGCCGCAATGGTTGCGATGGGATAGAGGATCGGCTGGTGCTGTTCCGCCTTGGCGACCACCTGCACCTTATCCTTCGCAATGACCACGTCGGAAGAGAAAACGAACCCCGCGTCCACTTCCCCCCGGCTCACGTAATCGAGCACTTGGCGCACATTCTCGGCAAGGATGAGCTTGGGGGCGAGTGCGTCCCAAATCCCCTCGTTGGTGAGGGCTTCCTTGGCATAGCGCCCAGCGGGCACCGTCTCGGGGTTCCCCAGGGAAACCTTGGCCACCTCGGCGGCGGCCAGCCCCTTGATGTCCTTGACCGGCGCCTTGGCATCCTTGGGAACGATGAGTACGAGCCCGTTTCTCACGAAATCCTTGCGCGTCTCGGGAATGATGAGCTTTTTCTCGTTCGCCTGGTTCATGGTCTTCTGGTCGGCGGAGGCGAAAACATCGACTGGCGCTCCCTGCTCGATCTGCTGCAAGAGCGCTCCGGAGGCCCCGAAGTTGAGCGCCACCTTCACGTCGGGATTGACGGCTTCAAATTTCTTGCTCAACTCACCGAATGCGTTCGTCAAACTTGCTGCGGCGGAGACCACAAGCTCCTCGGCGGCCTGTGCGGTTTCCGCGTGGAGCCAGGGAGAGATGGCGATGGCAAGCGTTAACAGTACGGAAAGAGCAAATCCAAAGCATTTCTTCATCGGTCGACCTCCTGCAAGTAATCGGTTTTTAAGATTTTACCAGACGAAACTAGCACTATCATGCAAATAAGGGACGTTATGGCGACGAGCGCGGCGGCCAAGCCGTCGTTGCCCGCCTGCGTCGCGCTGTAAACCGCGAGGGAGAGCGTCTGCGTCTTCCCCGGGATGTTTCCGGCCACCATCAACGTCGCTCCAAACTCCCCCATGGCGCGGGCAAAAGCCAGCATGGTCCCGGCGAGAATTCCCCTCCATGCCAGGGGGAGGGACACGCGAAAGAATACCTCCGCCTCCGAGGACCCGAGAGTCCGCGCCGCTTTTTCCAGGTTGTGGTCCACGCCTTCAAGGGCCGACCGCGCCGATTTGAAGACGAGAGGCAGCGACACCACCGAAGACGCCGCCACCGCTCCCTGCCAGGTGAACATCAACGTGACCCCGAATGCGTCGTAGATCCAGTGGCCTATCCAGCCGTTCCGGCCCATGACCACGATCAGGTAATATCCGAGCACGGTCGGCGGCATGACAAGGGGCAGGGTTGCGACCGCATCGAGCCAGTCCCTGCCGAAGAACTTCCTCCGGGCGAAAACCGCCGCGAGGCCCACCCCTATGCCAAACGTGAGCAATGTGGCGATCGAGGCCACCTTGAGGGTGAGGGCGAGGGGAATGAGGGCGGTTGCAATCGCGTCTGTCATTGCTTGCATTGTGCTCCGTCGAGTTGCTTGAGCATCCCCGCCCCTGAATTCCGGTCCCGGTTCTTCAGTGTGGGAGCGGCGCTCCATGCTCGGGATTTAGCCTCTCCTTGGCTCCGCTTCGCCTCGTCGCGCCCCGCGACGTAGCGGCTTCATCCGCCAGGAATACTGGTTATGGCAATAATCATGCCGACGTCTAAAGGCGGGGCGTCGGGGCTGACTCCCGCATAGTTGCGGCCAATGCGCAATGCGTCGTGCGGAGCAGATGCGACGCGATCTTTCCACAATAGATTTCTATTCAAAAATGTCAAGACCATTTAGATAGAGTACATGATTGTGCCATCTCTTTCTCTCGAATCTCATAATGATGCAAAAATGTAGCTTCCCGTCCTCCCTTTTTCGGGTGCGCCGAAGGGCGTAAAGCAGGTCGGCTGAATTGTCCGGTGGCTGGTAAATACTGAAGATGCCAGCTCGCGAGCGGGTGGCGCGCATCGGAGCTCCTGGCAGGTGGATGGGAGGGGCTTGTCTGGTATTGTTTGCACGACTTGTGCATAGTGGTAATGACGTGGATGGAGCGTGTTCGCTTCGCATTCTCTAAAGGATGCTTCTTTTTGTTTTGCACTCTGATAGGCTTATAATAAACTATTAGCGACGAGTTTAGCTTTTTGCCGAGAAAGAAAAAGCTGATTTTAGACTGGTATAAAAGTTTTTAATATTATATACACGTCATAAAAGGGGCAAAAAAGAAAGTGTTGGAAAGTAATTTATTCATGACGTGGAAGAGGCGCCCAGGCAGGGGCTGGCGTGCGCGCCGGCGTATCCTGGAATGGTTTTTCTTGTCAACCGAGGCAACACACGAGGAGAGAAAAGAGTTATGCACGAATGGCGGATGTGGAAGCGGGTGGTGATGCGAGCGGCGGTGATGACAGGCGCGTTCTTTGTGGTTCTGGCAGGAGCCGCAAGCGACGGTGCGTCGCAGGAGACGGCGGCGGCGAACGATGCGGCGGTGAGCAGCGAGCGGGTCTTTACGCTGGGAGAGGTCGAAGTCGTCGGCAAGGACGACGAAGCGAAGAACGCGACTATCCAGAAGGTCTATGAAGACGACATGCGCCTCTTCGACGCCAACAACGTGGCCGAGGCGGCGAACCTCATCCCCGGCGTCACGCTCTCCCACGGCGGAGCGAGAAACGAAGTAATGCTTTATGTGCGGGGCTTCGACATCAAGCACGTTCCAATTTTCGTGGACGGCATTCCCGTTTACGTCCCCTATGACGGCTACCCCGACCTCGCGAGGTTCATGACCTACGACCTCTCCGAAGTCGTCGTCTCCAAGGGCTTCACCTCGGTGCTCTACGGGCCGAACACCATGGGCGGCGCCATCAACATGGTGAGCAAAAAGCCCGTGAAACCCTTCGAAATGACCCTGGGAAGCGGATTCGCGTCCGGAGACGCCTACAACGTCTACGGCAACTTCGGGACGAAACAACACTGGTTCTACGTACAGGGCGGCGGGTCCTATTCCGAGCGCGACCATTACCGGGTGTCGGAGCATTACTCCGGAAACTCCTCGGAAGACGGCGGCGAGAGGGAAAACTCCTATGCGACCGACTGGAAGGGAAGCGTGAAGGTAGGCCTCACCCCGAACGAAACGGACGAGTACGCCGTCAGCTACGTCAACCAGCATGGCGAAAAGGGCGTTCCCCCCTATGCGGGCGACAGCGCAGCGGTGACCACGAGATACTGGCAATGGCCGTACTGGGACAAGGAGAGCTACTATTTCAATTCAAACACCGCGATCGGCGGCTCTTCCTACGTTAAGACCAGGGCCTATTACGATTCCCTCGAAAACTCCCTGTACGCCTACGACGACGACACCTACAGCACCATGAGGAAGAAGTCCTCCTTCAAGAGTTGGTACGACGACCACACCGCCGGCGGGTCGCTCGAGGCGGGCACGGCGCTCATCCCTCGCAATATGGTGAAATTGGCGCTCCATTATAAGGACGACGTTCACAAGGAGCACAATGCGGGAGAGCCCATCCGCACGTTTGAAGACGAAATATTCTCGGTGGGCCTCGAGGACACGATAGACATCACGAAGCAGCTCTATACGATCATCGGCGTAGGCTATGACCGGGTGAACACGGTGGAAGCCGAAGACTACAACAGCACTACCAGGCAGGTCACTGATTTTGACACCGGCGACACGTCTTCTTTCACTCCCCAGATCGGCCTCTTCTACAAGGTCGGCGAGGACGGGCTGGCGCACGCTTCGGTCGCTTCCAAGTCGCGCATCCCTTCCATAAAGGACAAATACTCCTACAAAATGGGAACGGCGCTGCCAAACCCGGACCTCGACGCAGAAACGTCGATCAACTACGAACTCGGCTACGAGCACCTTCTCTTCAAAAAGGTCAAGGTGGAAGCGACGTTCTTCTATTATGACATCAGCGACTACATCCTTCAGGTCGTGATCCCTGATCCAAGCAATTCAAAGAAGACCCTCAACCAGAACCAGAACATCGGGGACGTCAATCAATACGGTTTTGAAGTGGGCTTCTCCGGGCAGTTGCTGAGCACCCTCCGGGGCGGCGTCAACTACACCCACCTCTGGTATGACAATGAAACCAACAGCAACAAGCTGACCGATGTCCCAAAAGACAAGTTCTTCGGATACCTGGAATACCGCCCGATCCAGAAGCTCAGCATCTTGGCCGACGTCGAATACGACTCGAAGCGCTTCAGTTCTTCGGACGGGCTCCGGGTCGCGGACGGCTACACCCTGGTGAACGGCAAGGTCGGGTATGAAGTGCTGAGCGGCCTCACGGCGGAAGTGGGCGTAGACAACATATTCGACGAGGATTACGAGCTGGACGAAGGCTTCCCGGAAGAGGGCCGCAGCTTCTTCGCGAATCTTCGCTACAAATTTTAGGCTCCTGGGCGCGCCTGTTTTGCGGCGCATCGGGAGGCTTCCCGGATGGCGGGCCGAGGGCGTCCGGCGCGTCCGTCCGGGGAGCTTTCATCTTCGGGCCAATTCTCAGGCGCTCGAGGATCATACGGATAACGGAGAGTGTTATGGATGCTGCGACAAAGACGGCGTTTAACGACTTCCTGAGCGATGCGGTCAAGTTCCACGGCCACTTGTGCGGCGGGCAGGTGCTTGGGGTGCGGATGGCCATGGCGGGGTTGAGGGAGCTTGGGATTGCGGACTCGAAGGGCAGGGAAGGCCGCGACCTCGTCATCTTCGTCGAGATCGACCGCTGCGCCGCCGACGCCATCATCGCGACGACGGGGCGGACGCCGGGAAAGCGGAGCGTGAAGATCGTCGATTACGGCAAGATGGCGGCGACTTTTTTCAACGCGGCGACGAACGATGCGGTGCGGGTGAGCGTGCGCGCGTCCTCCAATGAAATCGTGGAGCGGCTCGCAAAGGCCCACATGCCCGAAAAGAGCGAAAAGGCCGCCCTCATAGCGGCCATGATCGATATCGAAGAGGAAGACCTGCTGAGCGTCGAGCGGGTTGCGATCCACCTCGAACCGCACGATCTTCCCGGAGAATCGGTCTACATGGTCGCCTGCGAGGAATGCGGCGAGCTGGTCAAGGACAAGCGGGAAGTGCGCCGGGACGGAAAAGTTCTGTGCAGGCCGTGCGCCGAGGGAAAGGCATACTACACGGCGCCGGAGCGCGTGGGGGCGTCTCACTGCGCCGCGTAACGGGCCTCAATATATGTTGCCGTGGGAAGGGAGAACGATCATGGGGGTTCCGACGATAGACTGGAACGCCGTTTGGCTCGATGTGAAACTTGAGAAGAATACGCCGTTTCAGGACAGGGGCTTCTGGGACAAGCGAGCCCCGGAGTTCGCGCGGCACGCCAGGGGCAGCGACTATATCCTGCAATTCATCCGGATCATGGATCCGGAGCCGGACTGGAGCGTCCTCGACATCGGCTGCGCCGCCGGGACGCTTGCCGTCCCCCTCGCTTCCTCGGTGAAAAGCATCACCGCCGTGGACCCGTCGACGAAGATGCTCTCGCTCCTCGACGAGCGCCGCCAGGAAAGCGGCATAGAAAACATCCGCATCGTTCGGGGCGCTTGGGAGGATGACTGGGACGCGCTCGGGATCGGCGTCCATGACGTCGCCATCGCATCGCGCTCCCTTCTGGTGGACGATCTGGGCGCCGCCGTCAGGAAGCTCGAGAGCCGCGCGCGCAAGCGCGTCTACCTCTCCACCCTGGTGGACGACGGGCCCTACGACCGCAGCATCGTGGAGGCCGCAGGGCGGCGCTTTTGCCTCGGCGCGGACTATGTCGTGGTATACAACCTCCTTCGCCAGATGGGGATTTACGCCAATGTGGCTTTCACCCTGAACAGGGAGGAAAAGGAGTACGCCAGCGTCGAGGAGGCCGTCGAGGGGTTGCGCTGGATGCTCTTTGAAATGACCCCCGAGGAAGAAGGAAGGCTCCGGGCGTATCTGGAAAAGAGCGCCGTCAGGGAAAACGGGCGCTGGAAGCTGACGCACCGGAAAGTCACCCGGTGGGCCGTCTTGTGGTGGGACAAATGCTGAGGGGGAACGGCTATGCGTAAAATATTTTTCCTGCTGAAACCGCGCCGGGCGCGCATCGCCTGGGCGCTCCTGCTGCTGGCCCTGCTAATTGCCGTGGCGCCTTCCGGCGCGCTTGGCCGTGAAGTCGTCGATATGGCGGGGCGCAAGGTCGAGCTTCCCGAGATTCTCAAGAAAGTCTACGGGGCTTCGCCGCCCATCACGAATCTGCTCTATGCCATGGACCCCGCTTGCATCGCGGGGTCGAATTATCCCTTCAGGCCGGAGGAGGCGCGGTGGCTGCGCGCCATGCCGCCGGACCTCCCCGTGCTCGGCGGATGGTTCGGGCAGGGACGGACCCCCAATCAGGAAGCGCTGTTGAAAGTGAAACCCGACGTCATGGTGGTCTGGATGTGGACAAGCCACATGGCGAATCAGAAGATCGCGGAAACCGCCGACAAGCTGGGGTTGCCCTACGTGTACGTGAGGATGGACCAGGTGGCCGACTATGTGGAGTCTTTCCGGTTCATGGGGAAGCTCCTGGGGAAGGAGGAGCGGGGGAACGCTCTCAGCGATTACGCCAGGAAGACGCTGGAGGAGGTTTCACCCATCGTGACGTCCATACCCAGGGACAAGCGCGTCTCCGTCTACTACGCCGAAGCCCCGGACGGCCTCAGCACCGAATGCGACAAATCGATGCACACGGAGCTCATAGAACTCTCCGGCGGGCGCAATGTCTATAGCTGCGCTCCCAAGGACGATTTCGGAATGGAGCGAATCTCCCTTGAGCAGGTGATGCTGGAGGACCCCGAGGTTATCCTTGTCCAGGAGAAGGACTTCTTCGACCAGGTGTCCTCCGATCCCAGATGGCAGGGAATCCGGGCCGTCAAAAACAAAAGGGTTTACCTCATTCCCCGCGGCCCCTTCAACTGGTTCGACCGGCCGCCTTCGTTCATGCGGCTCCTCGGAGTGAAATGGCTTGTCAACATCCTCTATCCCGACCGCTATCCGATCGACATCGAAAAGGAAACGAAGGATTTCTACCATTTGTTTCTGGGACTCGATCTGGATGACAAGGCTGTCCGCGAGGTCCTGAACCCATGATGGACCGCCGCCTCGTTTTCCCGCTCCTGATCCTCGCGCTGATCCTCGCGGTGCTCGTCTCCCTGTCGCTCGGCAGGTATCCCGTCGGGCCCGGGGACATCTTCCGCTTCGCGTCGCACGAGCTGTTTGGAGTCGGCGACGGTCAGGGCATGGACCAGCTCCGGACCATCCTGCTCTACATCCGGGCCCCCCGTATCGTCGGCGCGATGCTGGTCGGCGCGGCGCTTGCGGTTTCGGGGGCGGTGCTCCAGTCCATCTTTATCAATCCTCTCGTTTCGCCCAGGATGATCGGCATTCTCGCGGGTTCTTCCTTTGGAATGTCGCTCGGCACGGTGCTTGGCCTGAGCTGGGTTGCGGTCCAGTCCGTCTCCGCCCTGTTCGGGATCGTGGCAGTGCTCTTCTCCGTGATGCTCGCGAGGCTCTATCGCGGCGACCGGGTGCTTCTCCTGGTGCTTGGGGGCATCATCAGCACCGAGCTTTTCAATTCGTTGTTTTTCCTTATGAAATACTTGGCCGATCCCTACCGGCAGCTCCAGCTCATCACTTTCTGGTTCATGGGGGGCTTTTCGCTGGCGGACGCCAGGACCGTTTTTGTCCTATCCGTTCCGATCACGGTGGGGATGGCCATTCTCCTCATCCTTTCCTCCTACCTCAACGTGCTGACCATGGGGGACGAGGAAGCGCGGTCGATGGGGGTCAACACGACGCTCCTTCGAACGGTCTTCATCATCGTGGCGGCGGTTATCAGCAGCCTGACCGTAGCGGTCTGCGGGATGCTCGGCTGGGTCGGGCTGGTGATTCCCCACATGGGCCGCATGCTGGTGGGGCCGGACAATCGGGTCTTCCTGCCGGTCACCATCGTCATGGGGGCGATGTACCTTCTGCTGGTTGACGATCTCTCGCGGATTCTTTTCGACGTGGAGGTCCCGCTCGGGATACTGACGGCGCTGGTGGGCGTTCCCGTCTTCGCGCTGGTGCTGCGCAATGCGAGAAAGGGGTGGCAATGACGGAGCTGTTGCGGGTGGAGGACGTCCATTTCACGTACGCGAGTCTGCCGGTGCTGAAGGGCGTTTCTTTTTCGGTGGAAAAGGGGGAGACGGTTTCTCTGCTTGGGCCGAACGGGAGTGGTAAGACGACGCTCCTCAAAATCCTTCTCGGCCTGTTGAGGCCCCGAAGCGGCGGCGTCTTCCTCGATGGGGCGCCCGTCGGAAGCATTGCGCCCAAGACCCTGGCGAAGCGGGTGGCTTACGTCCCCCAGGTCCATCGCATGGCCTTCGCCTACCGGGTGAAGGACGTCGTCCTCATGGGACGGACCCCGCACAAGCCGTTTTTTTCCCGGTATTCCGCCGAGGACAGGGAAATAGCGCACCAGGCGCTCGAGCGTCTCTCGATCCTGCATCTCGGGGAAAAGCGCTACACCGAGATAAGCGGAGGGGAGCGGCAGTTGACCCTCATAGCGCGGGCGCTCGCACAGGGAGCGGACGCTCTCGTAATGGACGAGCCGGCCAACGGGCTCGACTATGGCAACCAGGTGCGGCTCCTCGAGCACATAGACGACCTGTCGCGGGACGGCTACACCTTCATCCTGTCCACGCATTTTCCCGAGCATGCCCTGTGGATCGCCGACCGCGCCGTCCTGCTGAAAAAGGGGCTGATAGAGGCGGTCGGGAAGCCGGACGAAGTCATGCACGCGGCGGCCATTTGCGGGCTGTACAACACCGAAATCGATATCCTGACCGTGGAGGGAGGCTTCAAAACCTGCATCCCGAGGGCTATCGTGCGGCGTATGAACGCGGGGAGGGGGCTGCGGGTTCTGACGGGGACGCCGTACGTGGAATCGGCGTGGAGACCCGAAGATGCTCCGAAGAGAATGGTCCGTTGAGATGCGCGCCATGGCCTTGCTGGATGTTCCCGCGGAGCCGCTCCCCGATTTTTGGGGGGAAGAGAGCGACGCCGTCGCGCCGGTCGCGGAGGGCATGGACTGGGATTGCCCGGAGGAGGACGCTCCGCTGGAAGGGGAGGGGCTTCCCAGGGGGTTGAGGAAGCGCTCCACCGGGGCAACCGTTGGGTTGGCGCTCTCCGTGGCGGTGCATGCGGCCGTGGTTGCCTTCGCGGTGGTTTCGCCCTTCGCCGGAGCGCGGCCTGATCCTCCTCCTTTCGCCGTTATGGTGAACCTCGTTTCCTTGCCGGGCGAGGGAATCAAAGAAGGCGATGGCATAGAGACAGGCGTGAGCCTGAAGGATGGCGGCGGCGGGGGAGGCGGCCAGCCCGAGTCTCCCGCCGCCCCGCCTCCTGCTCCCGCTCTGACGGAAGCAACCGCCGCTGCGGAAATAGCGCCGCCTCCGGAGCCCGTCATTGAGCAGGTCTCCGAGCCCGATCCTCCGGCTCCTGTTCCCGTGGTGAAGCCTAAGGCAAAGGAAAAAATAAAACCAAAGCCTAAGGAGACGAAACCTGAAGAAATGAAAACGTCTTCCGTCGCCCGGAAGCCAGGGCGGCCGCCGCTTCCAGCGGCGGCCCCGCCCCGCCCGTCCGACTCCGGTCCCAATCCTGATGCGCGTCCCGAGGGGTCTTCCCCCGCTTCCTCGGAGATTGCGGCGTTGCATGGTCCGGATGCGGGAGGCGGCGGTCCCGGATGGGGGACCGCCGCCGGGTCGGGGGGCTCTCCCGCTGTTGGACTGGGTGGGTCGGGCGCTTCGGCCGGAATGAAAGGGGGATCGGGCGAGGGGATGGAAGTGAGGCAGGTCGATCAGCCCCCGGTCGTCATCCAACGGGTGGAGCCCGATTATCCCCCGGACGCCCGCCGTATGCACATTGGGGGCAGGGTGGTCGTGAGGTTCCTCGTGAAGGTGGATGGAAGCGTCACGAAAGCTTCGATCGTCGAGGCGACCCCGGAAGGGGTCTTCGAGCGGAGCGCGCTGGCGGCTGTGAATAAATGGCGGTTTAAGCCGGGTCGCTTCAAGGGGGGCGACGTGGCGACATGGGTGCTCCTGCCGGTCGAGTACCGGATGGCGCGCTGACCCTGGCGGAGGACGGCGCAGGTGGATGGAAGGAGGATGCGGTTATGGCTAATTTCGTGTTGGTGCATGGAGCGTTTCAGGGAGGGTGGGTCTGGAAATCCGTCGCCGCGCAACTGCGCGGGGAGGGTCACGAAGTCTATACGCCAACGCTCACGGGCGCCGGGGAGAGGATGCATCTCCTCGATCCATCCGTCAATCTGGGCGTATATTGCCACGATGTTGCAAACCTCGTCTACTTCGAGGGGCTGGACGATGTGATCCTGGTGGGGTCGAGTTACGCGGGGATGGTCATCGACGCGGTGGCAATCAAGGTGCGCCACAAGATTTCAAGGCTCGTTTACCTCGATGCGGTCGTTCCCGAGAAGGGCAAGTCCTTCGTGGACTTGGCCGGACCCGACTTCGAGCTGATGCTGAGGGCGAGCACCGTCGGGTGGCAGGTGCACCCGTGGCCGCTCGAGGTCTTCGGCATCCGCTGCGAGGAGCAAAAACGCTGGTTCAGCTCCCGGCTGGTCCATTTCCCGTTGAGGGCTTTCGACTCCGTGCTTCCCGACGTCCCGCCGTATGGAGAGATCTTCAGGACTTACATCCACTGCACGGAGCACAAGAACGGTTTCATTAAGCGGACCGCCGCGCGGTGCAAGCTCGCGGGATGGGAATACTACGAACTGGCGACGGGGCATTGCCCCATGGTCACTGCCCCGGAGGACGTCGCGGTCATGCTGAACGGTCTGGCCGCGGGCGGCCGGAGCCGGGAAGCTCTTCCTGTGGAAATGCAATCGAACGTGCACTGAAGACGGTGTACAGGGGAAGCAATATATGCTCGTTGAGGATTGAAAATTGCGTTCTTGTAGGAGCGGCATCCTGCCGCGACGTTGCGTCAGTCGCGGCAGGATGCCGCTTCTACAGCAGGACAAGCCTTTCAGATCGAAAAATTCAAACTTTAACGGGAATAAGGGAAGGAATAAAAAGTTATGAAGGCTGCCGCTGCAAAAGATATGTTATTCGAGGCTCCTCCGGTCGAGGACGGCGTGGCCGTCAGGGTGGTCGGGAAGGTGCGCGTCCCTCTAGCCCTCACCTTTGAAGACCTGAAGGCCATGGATGTGGAGGAGATCAGCGAGCTTCCCATCATATGCGGCACGGGGACTCCGAAGGGGAGCATCCACGGCTGCAAGGGTGTGCTGCTCGAGGAGGTCGTGAGGAAGGCCGAAGTCGTCAAGGACGAGGACGATGACACCAAGAAGATGTTTCTCATCGTCTCCGCCTTTGATGGCTACAAAGTGGTTTTCTCATGGCAGGAAATATTCAATTCCGCGATGGGGGGCGGCGTCATGATCCTGCTCGAAAAGAACGGTCGGCCGCTTGATCCCGAGCGCGGAGGACTGGAGCTTCTCTCGGCGGAGGACTATTTCACTGGCGCGCGTTACGTGAAGGGGCTCAGGACCGTCGAAGTGGCCATGGCCTAGGATGCAACAACGGTAAGAGCGTAGGTTGAGGTGAGCCTTGGCGAACTCCAGCAGGGACGCTGTGCGATCCGTTGTTCTACGGGGGGAAGTCTGAATGAAAATGGATGTCCAGAAATACGATGCGATAGCCCGCACGGTGTTTGCGCCCGTCTATCCGGTTATCGCGGAGCAAATAAAGGTCCGGACGGGGATCGTGAAAGGCGCTTGCATAGACGTCGGCTGCGGGGGAGGCTATCTCGGGGCCGCGCTTGCGCGCGTCACCGACCTCTCGATGTGTTTTTTTGATCGCTCCGAGGAAATGCTCGCCATCGTGGACCGCACCATCGCCGAAAACCACTTGGAAGGCAGGGCGACCAAGCTGCTGGGGGAGGTCTCCTCCATCGGCCTGCCGGACGCGTCGGTCGATCTGGCGATAAGCCGGGGATCGGTCTTCTTCTGGGAAGACCTCGCGGGGGCTTTCCGGGAAATCCACCGGGTCCTTGCGCCGGGCGGGTGGAGCTACATCGGCGGGGGCTTCGGGTCTTTGGAGCTCAAGGAATCCATAAAGCGTGAGATGGAAACCCGTGACCAGAACAGCGGGGAATTCCGGGAGCGGATGCGCAAGAACCTAGGTCCGGAAACGCGCGCCCGCTTCGAGGCTGCGTTGAAGGATGCGGGCGTTGGCTCCTACTCCTTCCTGCAGGGCGAGGACGTCGGCCTGTGGATTCTCATGAGGAAATGACGGGGGAAGCGACAATGGACTACATGCAATGCTCTATCTGCGAGCTGCGGTGCCGCATCGCCGAAGGCCGCGCGGGCTCCTGCGGGCTCTATGAACTAAGGGACGGCCGGGTGGTCGAGCGGTTCGCGGACCACTATCTGGTCGCTTGCCCCATATCGATCGAAACCATGCCGATCCTGCACTTCCATCCGGGGACGAAGTTCCTTCAGATCACGACCACGGGGTGCAACTTCAACTGCCCCGGCTGCATTTCGACGGTGCTGGTGCGCGAGATGGACCCAGAGAGCCCCGCTCTCCAGCATCTGAGCGCCGGGCAGGTCGTCTCCAGGGCCTTCGAATCGCAGTGCTCGGGGATAGTCTTCCTGATGAACGATCCGATAGCGTCCTTGCCGACCTTCCTGAAGGTCGCGAAGCTTGCGCGCGAAAAGGGCTTGAAGGTGGGATGCGCCTCCAACGCCTACTTTACGCCCGAGGCATTGGCCGAGCTTGCCCCCTGTCTCGACTTCATCAATATCGGCATGAAGGGCTTCACCGATAGCGCGTATCGGAACTGCGGCGCTCCGGGAATCGAGCCCGTCCTTCGGAACATGAAGGCCCTCCACGACGCCGGGGTGCATGTGGAGGTCTCCTGCATCCTCACGCGCGAAAACCAGGATGAAATAAAGGGCCTGGCGCACCATGTCGCCGGATTGGCGCGGAGCGTTCCGCTCCAGGTCATGCGCTTTCTTCCCTTTGAAACCGCGGACATAGCCTTGGAGCCCTCCATCCGGGACGCGGAAGCCTTCTGCGGGGAGCTCAAGGACGCCCTGGACTATGTGTACCTCTTCAATACGCCGGGGAGCGAGCTCCTGCACACATATTGCCCGCAATGCCGAGAGGTTGTCATGCGCCGGGAGTTCTACGGCCCCATGGGCGCCAAGATCCGGCTTCCGGAGAAGCGGCTTCCCCATGCCGCCATTTGCCCGTCATGCGGCAGCCAATTAGCCGTCATCGGACCGCCGGCGGAATCGTCCTACCAGGAAGGCGATTTCGAGGGAGGATACCCCCTGACCCGCGCTCTCGAGATGGTGGAAGCCATGCTGATCGCCATGGGCGTCGCGGAAAAAGCAGTCGTGGCGCGGGCTTGGGAGGATGTCTTGCAGGATGGGGGCCTGAACAGGCTCCACATGAGCATCCAGCATCCACGGACGTACATCGAGGCGGTGCGCTATTTCGGAAGTAAAGCCAATGTGTTGGATCGGTCGGAAGCCCTCGCTGCCCACCTCGAGGAGCGTCTCGCGCGCGTCGAAGCCGTTGCGGCCTCTGCGTCCACGCATCCGAGGGTCTACTACGCGATGGGCAAGCCGCTCTTCTATTTCAACGGAGGACGCCTGGAAAATCAACTGGTTGAAACCGCCGGAGGCGTGAGCCTCAATCGCCAGCTTCCGCCGGGCGGCAGGCCGGGGCGCACCCTCTCCGTCTCCGAACTGAATGCACTGAACCCCGAGGCGATATTCATTTCCGCCTTCATCTCCAATTCTGTCGAAGATTTTTGCGCGGAATGCCTGGAGTGCGGCATTGACGTAGACGCGGTGCGAAACCGCCGCGTCTACGCCCATCCGGCGCGGGGCTGGGATTTCGGGAGTCCCCGCTGGATTCTTGGCCTCATGTATATCGCGTCGGTCCTGCATCCCGAAGAATGCTCCTTTGATTTGGCGGCGGAAGCCGACGCCCTGTATCGCGAATTTTATGGGATGCCCTTTGACGTCCAGGGCTCTAATCTTTCCTTCAGCAAGCCCGACCGGCGATGGCGGTGGCAGGGGTAGCCGCGCCGAACCCATAAACAATGCGGGCAGGCGGGAATCCATCATCATCCCGCCCGCCCCGCATTCAGAACGCCGTTTTCTTTTCAGATCTCGGCGCACACCAGTCTGCTGACCCCGCTCTTGCGGAGCCCGTCCGTCCTCCCGGCCAAACATTTAGCGTTGATCTCTTCCGAGGTGTAATTCCGCACTTTGCGGAACCCCATCGAGAGCAGTTCCCCCGTGAGCACATCCGGGTCGAACTGCGTCTTCCATGGCTCGCCGCGCTCAGTCGTTCTTGCCATGACGGCGCGCATTCCCGCAAGCTCCCTCTCCGTCAACCGGGAAGGATGGACCCCGTAGTCGAACACGATCCCGCTCCCCGACGGGTGTGACGCGACAAAGCGCAGCACAGCCATGACCGCTTCCTCCGGGAGATACATCGTGACGCCGAGCCACGAAAAAAACGCTGGTTCGTCCGCGCGGAAGCCTACTTGTTCGAGCGCCTCGACAAGCGTGGCGCGCTCGAAATCGATGGGCGCGAAGACGAGCGATTCGGGCTCCGCGATCCCTGCCTCGCGCAGGCATTCGCGCTTCCATTGCTGCGTCTCGGGGAAGTCCACTTCAAACACCTTCCCCACGTCGGGCTCGGGGTTCCGATATGCAAACGTGTCGAGCCCCGCGCCAAGGATCACATACTGGCGAACGCCACGAAGTTTCGCTTCCGCCCATTCGTCCTCCGCGAGACGGCTCCTCAGGACCGTAGACGCCCGAAGCCCACGGAGCAGGGGGGCGTCGTACACCGCCAGGTTCGCTCGCAGTCGCGCCTCTTCCACTTCTCCAAGGATCTTGAGGGCCAACGGGTCTTCGAGAATAAGAGGATTGTCCAACAGCTGGTGGGCTGCCCGGAATATCGCGACCCGCATGGCGCTGGGCTTCGGCCCTAAGTTGGAGTGGGCGGCCTCCGCGACGCGGGTGCGCGTCGGCAGGTGCATTATTGCCTCGCGCACGAACATCCTTAATGGAAGGTCGATGCCAATGTTGGCCAGGAGGTCCGGCTCGCTTTGGAACGCCCCGCGTATTTTGGCTTCGAGTTCACGGTCATCGCCGGAATAGGCTTTGCGGAAGAGCTCCTCCCATCGAAGCGCTAAGTCCCTGGTTTCGGTCGCGTCGAGGGCCGCATGCCGCTCCATGAGTCCCCGCGCCTCGGCGATCAACGGAGGCCATTCGGAGGCGTGCGCCGCCCGGCGGGCCAGCACCGTTTGCAACTCGGTGGGCGACACGTATTTTGCGAGCATCGCGCCCCACGCCGACGCGAACGCTCGGGATGCGTAATCGACCATTTCAGGAGTGATCCCGTAGGGTAGCGGCGTTCCATCATTTTCGCTGTGGATCGCTTTGAGCTTGGCCGCGATTCGGGGGTCGTTGCCCGTGGCGTCTCGCACCAACCGAACCCATTGCCGCCCCGCCTCGCGGGCTTCCTCCGCATGCGGGTCTACGCCGCGTTCCATGAGGCCCCTCAAGTCGGCGACCATCCCGCGCCACTTCTCCTCCAGATTTCCCTCCATCTTGCGGGAGCGGAGGAAATCCAGTTCTTCCCTGGAAAAATACTTTTCAAACATCGTCATCACCTCCAATATTTTTGGCCAGTCCACCGCGGCGGACGCTCCCCGCACTTCGATCTGCTCCTTCAAGCGATAAAGCCGGTCGCGAAGGGCCCGAGCGCGGCGAATTTCTTCATCGAGAGCGTCGGCCCGCCTTGTGATGACCGCTGCAAGGGAGGCTTCCGGGTTGGCGAGGAATTCTCCAATGTCGGATAGCGGACAGCCGAACTGCTTGAGCGCCTGGATGACTTTCAGCTTGTCTGCATCCGCTTCGCTGTACAGCCTGAAACCGCTTTCCGAGCGGCGTGAGGGCCTCAGCAGGCCGATAGCGTCGTAGTGATGCAGAGTTCGAACCGTAATCCCGGCGCATTTAGCCAGTTCTCCGATCTTGAGCGCCACTTTGGCGTCCTCCCTCTCGGTCGATGATGACGATGCACCCTGACGCAACGTCAGGTGCAAGCAATAAGTGACTTCATTATGCTTGGGACGCTTGGAACAAACAAGCGTACGACGTCCTCCGTTGAAGATGATTAAGAGGCCATGGCCTAAAAGGACTCAGAATATGCTGGTTTTCCGGATCGGCGAGTGTTCATAGCGCCGGTCCGGAAAATATTGGTGGGGTGACAAAACCGATGGTGTTGAATAGCGCGCCCCCTCGTCGGGGGCGCAACCGATATACTATTCCGCTTCCTGGATGGCTTCGGATCGGGCTTCCATATGGCGCTTGGTGGAGACCTCGTCCGTCGCATAGTCGGGCAGGAGGATGGGGGCGATCATCGGGCTGTCGATGCCGGCATCCGCAAGCTCCTTCTCGAATTTCACGACGTGGTCGAGGGTGAGCTTCTTAAGCTGCACGCAGCCGCTCACGTATTTGGCGGCGGCTATGCCCGCGCGGCGCCCGAAGGTGATGACGTCCTGCAAACTGTTGCCCATCAAGCGGTTTTCGCCGTGAAGGCCGCCCGTGACTTCACCCGCGCTGTAGAGGCCGGGGATGGTCGTTTGGCAGTCCGCGTCGATCTTGACGCCGCCGTTCTGGTAGTGGAGCGTCGGGTAAACGAGCATCGGCTGCTTGCTGATGTCGATGCCGTGGCGGTCGAATTGGATGAATTTGGCGGGAAGCTCCTTGCGGACCGTCCCTTCGCCGTGCAGCATGTCGATCATGGGGGAGTCGAGCCAGAGGCCGAGGCGGCCGGTTGGCGTGATGACGGCCTTGTTCTTCTCGACGCCTTCCTTGATGAGCTCCGCCGATTCCACGTCGCGCGGTTCGAGCGGGAAGCAGAACTGCTCGCCGTCTATGTTGAGGACGTGCGCGCCGAGGCCGCGCACCTTCTCGGTAATGAGGAGGCCGACGTTCTGCTCGGGGTAGGCGACGCCCGTCGGGTGGTACTGCGTCGAGTAGAGGCAGGTGGTGGCCACGCCCGCGCGGTAGGCCATTACGACGCCGTCCATCGTCGCGCCGTAGTGGTTGGTCGTCGCGAAGCCCTTGATGTGCAGGCGCCCGTTGCCGCCGGTAGCGATAATGACGGCCTTCGCGCGCGCAATGTAGAATTCGCGGGTGTCCATGTTGTAGAGGAGGGCGCCTGCGCACTTGCCTTCTTCGTCCATGAGGAGTTCGACGGCCGGGCAGAATTCCAGGATGGTGATCTTGTCCTTGCGGTTCCGCGCTTCGTCGCGGAGCACGCGCATGATTTCCGCGCCGGTCATGTCCGCCGAGGAGTGCATGCGCTTGCGGCTCGACCCGCCGAAATGGCGGACGCTCATGCGGCCGTCCGGCAGCTTGTTGAAGACCATGCCGAGGGATTCGAGCCACGCGATGGAAAGCGGGGCGTCGTGCGAGAGGGCCGCGACGAGGTCGGGCTGGTTCGTGAAGTGGCCGCCGCCTATCGTGTCGAGATAATGGTAGAATGGGGAGTCGCATTCCTGCGTCGCCGCCTGGATGCCGCCTTCCGCCATCATGGTGTTGGCGTCGCCGTGGCGGAGCTTTGTCGTCAGGATGACGCTTGCGCCCGCCTGGGAGGCGAGGAGGGCGGCGGAGGTCCCGGCGCCGCCGGCGCCAAGGATCAGGATGTCCGCCTCGAAGTCGACGTTCGAGAGGTCGATCTTGTCCGGACGCACGAGGGAGACGGATTCCAGCATCGTCGCCACTTCGTCGGGGAGCACGAGCCCCTTGTCCGCGCCGACCTTGACGGGCCTGCGGCCTTCCTTCTGGTAGTCGGGATGGTATTTTTCCAGCACGACGGCCCGCTCTTCGAGACTGAGGGCCGGGTAATTCTCGCCTCTCCGCGCCATTTCAACGCGCGCCGGCCTCGTAGCCTCCACGCGCTTTATGAGTTCCTGCATCTCGGGGGTGTAGCCCATGGTGTTCTCCTTGATTCCTTGCTCATATCGTAAGCGGACCGCCCATCTTGCCATTGTCGGCAATCCGTTGGAATAACGTCTTTATAAAGCGCCCTTGCTACAGATATTGCGTGTCCTTGGGCATCCAGGTCCCGGGAGGCGCCATATCGGGCTCGCGCTCTCTTTCCTTGTAGAGTTTCTCGAGCTGGTCCTTGCCCATCGTGGTGAGGTCGTCGAGCATCTTGTCGTACTTGCCCGCCTCGATCTCCGCGACGCGCTTCTGGAGGTGCTCCGCGCGCGGCTGGATGTACTTGCCGTAGAGGCGGCGCGCCAACTGGGCAATGTGGTACTGGGGCAGCTCGCCCATGCAGCGGCTCGCGCAGAGGCCGCACTGGATGCAGTCGAAGGAGAGCTGGGCGGCCTTGGCGACGTCGCCCTGTTTCAGGGCGGATATGTAGTCTAGCACCTGGACGCCCATGGGGCAGGCCTTCGTGCAGTTGTTGCAGGCCACGCAGCGGAAGAGCTCGGGATAGAGGGCGTAAATGGCCTCCGCCGTCGGCTCTATCGTTTCGATGTCATATGTCGCGCGGTTCGCGGGGTAGAAGGGGATTTGGGCCAGATACATATTCGGCTCGACGACCGTCTGGCATGCCAGCCCGAAGTGCAGCTTATAGTCGCCTTCCTTCCGGTAGACGGTCGGGCAGGCGCCGCAGATGCCGCCACGGCACCCGGCGCCGCGGATGAACTTGAAGCCCGCGTACTCCATGGCCTTCATGATCGTCAGGGTTTCGGGAACGTCGTACTTCTTGCCCATGACGTAAATGGGAATGGTCTTGGCGCCTTTGGGGAGGATGGCGCGGTCGCCCGTCGCCATCGGCTGCATCGGCTCCGTGGTGCATTGGCAGGTTCTTTCGTTTATCATTTCAGCATCTCCTGAATTCTTCGGATGGATATTCCCGGCGCATTACGCGGTGAGGCATTTCTTGCTCTTGAGCAGCTCCAGGGAGCACTCGGTGTTGAGGTCGAGCCTGTGGAGGTCGTCTCCAAGCCCGAGCGCGATCGCGAGGAGTTGCGTGAAGTAGTACGTGGGGACGGCCCCGGGGATTCTCCCCGTTTCGATGAGCTCCGGCTGCTTCTTCCCGAGGTTGAATTCGCAGAGGGGGCAGCTTAACGCGAGCGCGTCGGCGCCGGCCTTGGTCGCCCAAGCTATGATTTTTCCGGCTATGTCCTTGCTTGCTTCCGGGCTGGCAAGGATCTGGTACGACCCGCAACAGACGGAGGAGCCCGCGAATTCGACGGGGGTCGCGCCAAGGGCGGTCAGGAAGTCCCTGAAAAGCTCCTGGCTTTCGGGGGGCTCAATGGCCACGCTCCTCGGGCGCAGCAGCGTGCAGCCGTAGTAGGGAGCGATCTTCATCCCGGTGAGCGGGGCCTTCACCTTCTCGCGGACCTTGTCCCACCCCACCTCGTCGCGGATGAGGTTGAGGAAGTGGACGACCTCGACCTCGCCGTGGTAGTCCGGCTCTTCCGTCATGAAATCATTGATGGTTTTCCGCTTCACTTCGTCGTCGCGCATGATGAGGTTTGCGCGGGCGAGCGTGTTGTAGCACATGGAGCAGAGCGTCACCAGCTTCTGGGAGCCTTGCTGCATGGCGCGCACGAGGTCGCGGACCGGGGCGACGTAGTGGATCAGGTCGTCGTCGGCCAGGGAGTGCACGGCGCCGCAGCAATTCCAGCGGGGCAGCTCCTCGACCTCGACGCCGAGCGCCGCAAGGGACGCGATCGCCGCCTCCTCCAGGTTCTTTGCCTTGCTCTTCAGAGTGCATCCCGGATAATAGCTAATTTTCATTGGGCCATTCCTTCCGAATATATCAACTGGTCATTTTCCTGAAGCAGCTGACCAACGCTATTTGCGGCGCGTCTTTCAATGTGTCTTTGGACATTTTGGACGGCTCCACATGGTTTTCGTTCTTGCGGAGAGTCAGAAGCCGGATGGCTTCCATCACCCTGGCGAGGTCGATGCCGCGCGGACAGTTGACAGAGCAGTTGTGGCAGGATGCGCAGGTCCAGCAGGTGTTGGCGTCGTCTACTTCGTCTTCGAGTCCGAGCTGCAACATGCGCATTACCTTGCGGGGGACCATATCCATGTTCTCAGACATAGGGCATGCGCCGCCGCACGTTCCGCACTGGAAACACTTGTGGATATCCTGTCCGCTCAATTCCTCGACCTTGCGGATGAAGTCCTTCTTTATGGTTTTTTCAGATATTTCAACCGGCATATTCTTTCCCTTTCAAAAGAAGTGAGAGGCAGCCCTATCTTGCTTTTATAAGTATTCCCCACTAAGGCGGCAAAGGAAAGAGGAATAAAATCAAGCCCTAAAACGCATTGCGCCAATGAGCCGGGAGGGGCTGGCGTCCTCTCTCATCCCGATATTCAATGCCATCGCTCGCACTCCCCGGCCGTCCGCCGGGTCATCTGCCGGGCTCGGACAAACACGTGGAGCAACATCCATGAAAATCCTCGCCCCCCGGAGCGGAGGAGACGGGGACTAATGGATTATTCTTGCTCGGACGCTTCCTTGCGTCTCCTTGCCAGTGGGCTGTAGGTTGTGGTGAACCGCAGCGAATCCCAGCAGGGGCTGTGGCTCTTGTTGGGGTTCGCATTTGCTCACCCAGACCTACAAAAAGAGCCCGACAAGGCGCTAGCACTTCTATGGACAGACTTTTTGACCACGCCGTACGAACCGGGGAAGGGGAAAATCTCCCCCTTTCCGCGCGAAAGGAAAGGGGGAGT
>CALFXO010000023.1 GCA_937958025.1 uncultured Syntrophobacteraceae bacterium | reverse complement strand
TCAACCGTCGGGGAACCATCAGGGGAAACCTAGATTTCCGAGTGGGGAGACAATCGCCAGACAAGTTGCTGCGATGATCTTCAAAAGGCATTTGACAGAGTGTAGTCAGATGGCTACAATAAGGTCATGATTGAGATTCGCAAAACCGATATCTACGCTAAATGGCTTGATAGTCTGAGCGATATCCGTGCGCGCGCTCGTATTTTGGTACGGGTCGAACTTTTTGCTACCGGAAATCCCGGAGACGTTAAGCCCGTAGGTGAAGGTGTGTCGGAGTTGCGGATCGATTATGGCCCCGGTTACCGGGTCTATTACAAAAAGCACGGGCGTGAGGTGGTGATTCTCCTGGCCGGCGGTGACAAACATACCCAGGCCAGTGACATTCAGACCGCTTTGCACCTCGCCCGCAACCTGTAGGAGCTTGTCATGACCAAAACCGTCACCACTCGCTACGATGTCGCCGAGCATCTTCGTACACCAGAGGAAATGGCTGCTTATCTTGAAGCTTGCCTTGAAGAGGCGAATGGGGATGCAGCCTTTATTGCCAAGGCATTGGGAGATATCGCTCGTGCAAAGGGCATGAGTCAGGTGGCACAAAATGCCGGCCTGTCTCGCGAAAGCCTCTATAAAGCGCTTTCAGGGGAGCGAAGCCCCGGCTTTGACACGATTCTTAAGGTCTTAAAAGCACTGGGCTTGAGATTGCGAGCTGAAGCTGCTTTCACTGATAATTAAATTGCTCACGAGAACTGGACCAATTTCGATCATAAAAATGCCGCTTTAATCTGCTTGAGGCCCGCTGAGTGTGGGAATCCTCCTGCCCCATCCCCAATGACCCCGATCATGGAGGAACCATCAGGCACAACTTGAATCTGGAGTGTGGAACCGCTCACCCGTTACTTCCCTGGTGGCTTCGACCATAGAGGAGCTCTTGGAGACACTAAGTCCGCCCGTGAAACCGTCATAAAGGCCGTCAATTAGCTCGGGGCTGATGGAGTCTGATCGGAAGGTGTTGACGGAAGAAAGCGAAATCGGCATCTGTGGTAAAAATAGGCATCCCGCGCCGCGCTGCCGCCGCACAGATGAGAAAGTCGGTATTTGAGCCCTGCACCCCCTTGCTGCGACAGAGATTATAAAATTCCGCAGCAGACTCGAAATCATCGGTCGTCAGCTCAAGGTCTGGAAATGGGCGCAGGTGGTCGCGAAGCTTCGTGAATTGGGCATGTATCCTGACGCCGGAAAGGATTTCCTGCCGCACTGGCCCAATCATCTGCACCCGCAGCTCCTTGACTAACTCTATCAGCTCCTCCACTTCCCGGCCGATGGAAGCTTCGGCGCGCCGCAAGGCCAACGACCAGACACAGGTATCGACGAGGACTTTCACGGCTTCTTGCGCTGCTCCTTATAATCGTAATCGGAATCAAAATCGACCGACTGGAACAGATCAAGGATCTCAATCTGTTTTCGGTGCTGAATGTATTCCCGAAGCGCTTCGGTAACCACGCCTTTCTTTGTCGCATGTTTGCCGATGATGCGGGCTTCTTCAATTAATCTGTCGTCAATTGCAAGATTTGTTGCCATCAAGCTCCTCCTTTACACATAATTTTACACCACATCATGTGTCGACACAAGCGGTTCTTTTGGGAGAGGTTGATGTTTGTCTTGGACGAGTGGAAAGAGCAAATACCGATTTCCCAGTCGCAATGGTTTCAATCATTGGGTATCCCTTGGGCGCTGGGTTTGGCCTCGTAATTAGTTGAAGCCTCGCACAATGGAGATTTAAAATGAAAGGCAACACGTTATATTGGAAAAGAAGTCCGGCAATCAGTCCATGGGAGGCGCGGCTCACCCCAACGTACGGCCAACTACTCTTTCTCGAGGGGAAAGGTGAGCGATGCGCCGAACCAGCCGATAATCCCGACGAGCGGAGCCAGGGGAAGCACCAGCAGCATATAGGCGATGCTTGCGGGCGTGAGGTGGAGAAGCATCCCGGGAGCATTGAGCCGCCAGAAGAATGCAACCGCCGCCAGGATGAGCATTCCGACGGACGCCTGCTTCTTGATCTCGATCTGGGGCATGGGCTTCGCCAGATAATTGAGCCGCCAAGATAAGAGACCTGTCAACATGGCGACGGGAATAAACAGGAGTCCTGCTCCCAGGCAGTGGAAAGCGGTGGTTTCAAAGGACTGGTTTCCAGTGAGAAGATACAATACGGTGAATACCGGCGCGGCGATCATGAAGACGATGGGGAAGTGGACGGTCATGGGATGGGGATGGCGCCGGAGCATGGGGTAGCGGCGCAGCAGGTCGTCGAGGAGCGGGAGACCGGATTTTTCGACGGCTTCTTTTCTTTTCTTCAGGATGCCGACCTGGGGATGCCTCTCCAGGACGTCCGGTTGGTGCGGGGCGGCCTGGACGTCGGTCGTCAGGTCCCTTCCCGCCTGATGGCGTCGCATGTGCTGTCCGCCCTTCCACAACTTGCTTCCGCTGAGGTCGTAGACTTTGCCTTCGTGCGCGACATAAACGGGCTTTCCGTCCTTGCCGTCGTATTCCAAGAGATCTTCCGGGTAGAACTCCTTCACTGGCTCCTCCTTAGCAGACGTTATGTTGACGGGTATTTGTTTATCAAGTAAGTTCACTGTATTCAAGCGTATTCTTGACTGATGAAGGCGGGGCCGCCTCCATCCGATTCTCTTCCGCCTCTGTCCCGTGGGGGTGCAAATGGCTGAACTCGCAAAAAAGAAAGCAGTCTATGAAGACTTGTACAACATCCCGGCAGGCATGACCGGGGAAATCATCAATGGGGAGCTTATCGCGACGCCTCGTCCATCGAGGAAACACGGCTTCTGCGCCACCGCGCTCGGGGCCGCGGTGACAGTCCCTTATCAGTTTGGGGAGGGCGGAGGGCCTGGCGGGTGGATCTTCATCATCGAGCCGGAAATCCGACTGGGGGAGAACATCCTTGTTCCTGACCTGGCTGGCTGGAGAAGAAAGAACTTTCCGTTTCAGGAGGATTCCAACTGGATCGCCATTGCTCCCGGTTGGGTCTGTGAGGTCTTGTCGCCAAACACCTTCCGCAACGATAAGGTGAAAAAGATGCCCATCTACGCCCGGCATGGGGTTGAGCACATCTGGCTGATCGACCCTGTCGCCATGACTCTCGACGTTTTCAGGCTGGAATCGAGTGGGTGGCTAATGCTGGGAAGCTATGCGGAAAAGGACAAGGTGCGAGCGGCCCCATTCCAGGATATTGAGATCGACCTGGATGGTTTGTGGCTCGAGAGTCTGGAGCGTCCTGGCAAGTGATGGTCGCGACGCAAACACCTTGAGACGCTTCGTTTCGGCGCCATCCTCCATCCTATTTTGCGCTTCGCGCACGGACAAGTCATCCGTACAAGATATTGAAAATACAATTATTAAACGATTTGGTGAGCATGCATGATTGATGCGTTTCATTTTGGGGCTTCGTGGAGGATGATTGGGTCATAATGACTCATTCGCTCAACACATTAATAAAACTTATGAAATTATCTTGTATTGACAGCTTTTCAATTTTCTCCCCCGCATTCCCACCTTCATCTGGGGCAAAATGCCTCACGAATACGATCCGCCATGGCGCTAAGGTGTTGACATTACAATAAATATCGGTGTGGCGCGGTGCTTGCTGTATAAGGGTGCGTTGGGTGGGGCTCAGGCGCTCCTCCCAACCGGCAGTCTTCACCGTCGCGGCGTTTCAGGCGCGCCAGCGGCGGGAAGGCATCAGGCAGCCATGATCTACAAGAAGGAAGGGAGAAATGTATGGCGGTTATGGAGCAAGTCTACGGATTCTACATTCCAACGGTGACTTTGATGGGGATAGGCGCTCATAAGGAACTGGGCAGCCGCATCAAGATTCTGGGGGCCAAGAAGCCCTTCATCTGCACGGACAAGGGGGTCACCAACGCGGGGCTGACGGAGAAAATAGTGAGCCTCATCAAGAGCGACGCAGGGCTAGAGTGCGTGGTGTTCGACCAGACGGTCCCCAACCCGACCGACGTCAACGTGCACGCGGGGCTCAAGGTGTTCCAGGACTCCGGATGCGACATGATTATTTCGCTCGGTGGCGGGAGTTCGCACGACTGCGGCAAGGGGATCGGAATCGTCGCCAGCAATGGCGGGAACATCAGGGATTACGAAGGCATCGACAAATCGCAGAAGGCCATGCCGCCCTTCATCGCGGTGAACACGACGGCGGGGACGGCGAGCGAGATGACGCGTTTTTGCATCATCACGGACACGAGCCGCAAGGTGAAGATGGCTATCGTCGATTGGCGGGTGACGCCTGACGTGGCCATCAACGATCCTCTGCTGATGATGGGCATGCCCCCGTCGCTGACGGCGGCGACCGGCATGGACGCTCTTACGCACGCCGTGGAAGCGTATGTGTCCACCATCGCGACGCCGGTTACGGACGCCTGCGCCCTCAAGGCCATCGAGCTGGTTTCGGGCAATCTGCGGGCGGCGGTGGCAAACGGCGCGGATATGGTCGCGAGGGACAACATGGCCTATGCGGAATACCTCGCGGGCATGGCCTTCAATAACGCGAGCCTCGGGCACGTGCACGCCATGGCGCATCAGTTGGGCGGCTTCTACGATCTGCCCCACGGCGTATGCAACGCGATTCTGCTCCCGCACGTGCAGCGCTTCAATATGATCGCGAAGACCGAGCGCTTCGTGGACATCGCCATCGCGATGGGCGAGCCGGTGGAGGGGCTGTCGTCCCGGAAGGCGGCGGAAGTGGCCCTCGATGCGATCAAGACGCTGTCGGCGGACGTGGGCATTCCCACCGGCTTGGCGCAGCTCGGAGTGCTCGAGGCCGACCTTCGCATCATGGCGGAGAACGCTCAAAGAGACGCCTGCGGGTTCACCAATCCGCGCTGCCCCACGTTGGAAGATGTTATCGAGATTTACCGCTGGGCGCTGTAGACGGGCGGAACCGGAGGATGGTTTTTTCTATCCGGGAGCCATTCTCCGATCCCCGAGGACAGAGCGCTCCGCGCATTTGTTGCGTTAAGTATAACATATTGACAAGGCGATGGTTGTGTGCGGTTATCACGGCATAACCATCGTCAGTGGAGCCGCCGTCGAGGACGCGGCGGCCATCCTCGCAAATGACGGGGCGCCCGGACAAGCGCAACCGATTCAATCGCTAAATGTTTATGCAACTCAAAATATTTCAGGGATGCTTCGCCTCGAAAGGAGAGGGCTTCCATGAAGACAATTCCGGTGCAGGAAGCGGTGGGCATGGTGTTGTGCCACGACATCACTCAGATCATTCCCGGTTGTTTCAAAGGCCCGGCCTTCCGGAAGGGACACATTGTCCGCGAGGACGACATTCCCCGACTGCTGAGCATGGGCAAGGAGAATATCTACGCCTGGGAGATGCAAAGCGGCCTGTTGCACGAGGATGAGGCGGCCGTGCGCATTGCCCGGGCCGTGGCGGGAGAGGGGCTCTCGCTTTCGGAGCCGAAGGAAGGGAAGGTCAACCTCATGGCGGAGCGGGACGGGCTGCTCAAGATCGACGTGGAGGCCCTGTTTGGGGTGAACGAGGTCGAGCAAGTCGTGCTCGCGACGCTCCATTCAAACCGGAGCGTCGCCAGGGGGCGGGTCGTGGCGGGGACCCGCATCATTCCCCTCGTGATCGACGAGGGGGTCATTGAACGCATCGAAAAGAAATGCCGGGAGGAAGGGGCGGTGGTGCGCGTGCTTCCCTGGAAACCGCTCAAGACCGGGATTGTGACCACGGGGAGCGAGGTGTTCCATGGGCGCATCGAGGACCGCTTCGGGCCGGTGGTTAGGCGGAAGCTCGAAGCCTACGGCTGCGAGGTGATGGGGCAGAAATTCGCATCCGACAACGTTCCGCTCATCGTGGAGGCTATTTGCGCCTTTCTGGAGGAAGGGGCGGAGATGATTACGGTGACCGGAGGAATGTCGGTCGATCCGGACGACGTCACCCCGGCGGCGATACGGGCCGCCGGAGGGCGGGTCGTGACGTATGGAGCGCCGGTGCTGCCAGGCGCCATGTTCATGACGGCGTACATAGGGGAGGCCCCTGTGCTGGGGTTGCCCGGATGCGTGATGTACCACGGGTCGAGCATCTTCGATATTGTGCTGCCGAAGATCCTCGCCGGTGAAGAGATAAAGCGCGGGGACATCGTCAGGCTGGCCCACGGAGGGCTCTGCCTGCACTGCGCGGAATGCAGGTTCCCGGATTGCGGCTTCGGCAAGGGCGCTTAAGCTTGCGGGTTTGAATTGCACCATAAGATCAGGAGGAAATACATGCTAAAGAAA
>CALFXO010000022.1 GCA_937958025.1 uncultured Syntrophobacteraceae bacterium | reverse complement strand
GCCTCGGTCCCCGAATTGACCATTCGGACCATGTCCATCGAAGGGACCATCGAGACCACTTTCCTGGCGAGCTCCACCTCCAGGCGCGTGGGGATGCCGTAGGATGTTCCCCTGAGGGCGCTTTCCCGGATTGCTTCGACGACGGCGTCCGGCGCGTGTCCCGCGATGAGGGGGCCCCAGCTGCAAACATAATCGATGTAAGTGTTGCCGTTTTCGTCCGTGATGCGGCAGCCTTTCGCCTCCCTAATGAAAAGAGGCGTTGCGCCAACCGCGCGGGCGGAGCGCACGGGGCTGTTGACCCCTCCGGGGATGAGCGTGAGCGCTTCGTCGAAAAGGTCTTTGGACCGGCTCCAATCCATAGTGCATCCTTTCTCTTTTTTCGGGGGCTTCGGGGAAGGCGGAAGAAATAAAATCGGAAATGAAATGCGGCGCCATCAACCAGCGGTTGGGCTCGTCATCGGGAATCAACCCGCTTCACACGGGGGGGATATTTCATACTGTTCAACGTGGAAACTGAAGTCGCTCTTTATGAGAATGCGGGCGTGGAGCCGCTCCTCCACCATCTCAAGGGCGCCCCGCTCCTCGTCGCAAAAACGGTCGACCACATCCGGGTGCGCTGTCACCGTGATGTCGCATCCGAAATACTCTTTGTGATCCCTTTCAAGGGCCCGCAGGATATTGTAGCAGATGGTTTGCTTCGACTTGAGCGCCCCTTCTCCGTCGCAGTAGTTGCAGGGTTCGCAGAGCACCCGGCCGATGCTTTCCTTGGTGCGTTTGCGGGTCATCTCAATGAGACCCAATTCCGACATGCGCAGGATGTTCGTCTTGCTCTTGTCTTTGCGCATTGCCTCCTTCAAGGCGTTGAAGACCTTCTCTCGGTTCGCTTCCTTCTCCATATCGATGAAATCGATGATGATAATGCCGCCGATGTTGCGCAGGCGAAGCTGAAAGGCGATTTCCTTGACGGCTTCGAGGTTGGTCTTGAGGATGGTTTCTTCAAGATTGCGCTTGCCGACGTACCTGCCCGTGTTGACGTCAATGGCTGTTAGGGCTTCCGTGGCTTCTATGACGATGTAGCCGCCGGACTTGAGCCAGACTTTCTTGCTGAGCGCCCGCTGGACCTCCATCTCGATGCCGTAGGCGTCGAAAATGGGCTCCTCGCCCGTGTAAAGCTCCACGGCGCTGCAGAGCGAGGGCAGGAACTCCTCGGCGAAATTGAGCACCTTGCGGTATTCGCTTTCCGAGTCGATGACAAGGCGGTCCACCTCTTTGGTGAAGAGGTCGCGGACGGCCCGGAGGGTGATGTCCAACTCCTGATAGACGAGGGATGGCGCGGGGGCGAATTCCGAACGGTGGTCGATGCTCTCCCAAAGCTTGATGAGGAAGCCTAGTTCTGCCTGGATCTTTTCGGCATCCTCGCCGTCCGCCGCCGTACGGACGATAAGCCCGCAGTTGGCGGGCTTGATGGCGCAGACGATCTCCCGCAGGCGCTTGCGCTCCTTCTCGTTTTCGATGCGCCGCGACACTCCGACGTGGTTCATGAGCGGCATGAGCACAAGGCGGCGGCCCGGCAGGGTGGTCAGCGTGGTGATTCTCGCGCCCTTGCTACCGATCGGCTCCTTGGCAACCTGGACGAGGATGTCCTGTCCTTCCTGGAGACGCTCTTCGATGGGGGAATCGTCGTGGATGGATGCAGGTCTCAGGTCGTCGGCGGATTCGCTCGCGGACTCCTCCTCGAGTTCCGTCTCCCGCTCGGCTGCCGCTGCCGCTTCCACCGCCAATTCCATCCCTTCCTCAGTATCCTGGGGAAGTTCGTCATCGAACACTTCCGTCAGGGAAACGTCCGTCCCCATAACCCGGTCCAGGTCTTCCATGCGTGGGCGAACGTCGCTAACGTATAGGAACGCGGCCTTTTCCAGTCCGATATCCACGAAAGCCGCCTGCATGCCGGGAAGAACCCGCATGACGCGTCCTTTATATATGTTGCCGGCGATTCCTCTATCGGAAGCGCGCTCTATGTAAAGTTCCGCGACCTGCCCGTTTTCCACGAGCGCCACGCGGGTTTCATAGAAGCTGGCGTTGATTATCAGTTCGGTGGACATTATCGGTTTCCTCCACGGGCTCAACCGCTACTTTGCATATTCTGCATCCCGAGAGGCGCTCGGAAGACCCTTCCAACAATTGGTTTAGAACCGCCATGGGGCGTATGCACACTTCCGGCCCTTCGTAAAGATCGATTTCGATGGATGTCTCATTCACCTGCCTGAGGTCCGAGAGCACCTTTCTGATGCTTACCTTGATCTCCTTGCGCTTGGTCCGTTTCACTATAACGTCGTCGAGGCGGTCGGGAACGCTCCGCAGTATACCGGCGACTTCCCGCGCGGTCAAACGGGAAACGCGATATGTCACACGTTGGAACGGCGAGCGGCCCAGCATTCGCGGTGCAAGAGACGCCTCCAATATCTTCAGCCCCTCGGGCAGGCGACGATTGAGCTCCGAGAGCAATTCGTCCGCGTCCACTCTGGCCGTGAGCGTCAGGTATGCTTCTTCCACGAGGCTTTCGACGCCGAGGGGCAAAGCCCCCACGAAAGACATTTTGAGGTGCGGGTGGAACCCCTTGCTGAATGCCGCTGGAAACCCCGCACGGCGAACGGCGCGCGTGAAACCGCCTGTGATCTCGATTTGACCGAAGAACCGGGCCTTTCCCGTCTTGCTATACCACAAATGGTAGAGAAAAAGAGGCTCTTCCTTTTCATCCGCCTGTGATTCCTCCCCGACCGGAGCCAGGGGAAAATTGACAGGCTCGCGGTGCAGGAGCGGCTTGATTTCACGGTGGTCGCACACTCCGCAGTTGCTGCACGCTTCCCAACGGCAATCCGGAGTGAACTTGCCCGCCAGCGCGTTCTCATATTCCCGCCACAGGAAATCTTTATCGACTCCGGCGGAAAGGTGGTCCCACGGCAGCACATCGTCGCGTGTGTATGTCCTTTCCGCATAGTCCTCGGGTCTCAGGCCCGTTTCTTCAAAGGCCCGCGTCCAGACATCTTCCTTGAAGCCGTCGGTCCAGGCGTCGTAGCGGGCCCCCAACTCCCAGGCGCGCATGACGGTCTTAAGAAGCCTGCGGTCCCCGCGAGCGAAGACCGCTTCGAGGACGCTCTGGGCGGGGAGCCCCCATTTGAGTCGCAGCCCGGGGCGCTTGAAACCGTCCTTTAGGAACGCAAGCCGTTCTTCTATCTCCTTACGGGGAATCTGCCCAAACCACTGGAAGGGCGTCATGGCCTTGGGAACAAATGTGGAAACGGATGCGTTCACCGCCGCCTTGCTCTTCTTGCCGCGTTGCCAGACCTGGATGCAGCGCTCGATGATGGCATCAAGGTCTTCTCGTGTTTCCGTGGGGAGCCCTAACATGAAGTAGAGCTTTATGACCCGCCAACCCATCCGATAGGCGTTCTCGACCGTCGAGAGAAGGTCTTCGTCCCGGATTCCTTTGTTGATAACTCCGCGCAACCTTTCCGTGGCGGCTTCAGGGGCCACGGTGAAGCCCGTCTTGCGCACCTTCCGGACCAGCTCCATGAGTTCCGGCGTAAGCGTCCCGACGCGCATGGAGGGGAAGGACACCGCGACCTTGAGGGGCTCGCACCGCTGCATGAGCGCCGTCAGGAGCGCCTGCACGTGATGGTAATCCCCCGTGCTGAGGGAAAGGAGCGACATTTCCTCGAAGCCCGAGTTCGCGAGGGCCTTGCATGATTTTTCAAACACTTCTTCCGGCGCGCGCTCCCGGACCGGGCGGTAGATAAAGCTGGCCTGACAGAACCGGCATCCCCGCGTGCACCCGCGCGCGATCTCCAGGCTCAGGCGGTCGTGGACGATTTCAAGCATCGGCGTGAGGGGATTTACGGCGAGTGGCGACGCCGCGTCGAGGTCCTTGACGATCCGCTTGCGGACGGTCGTGTAATCGGGGATCAGCGGACAAATCGCGACGATGCGGCCATCCTCCTGATACTCTATATCGAAAAAGGCTGGAACGTAAATTCCCTCGATTTTTCGCGCCGCGTCCAGGAAATCCCTCCGCGATCCGCCGCCCGCTTTCCACTCCCGGTGGAGGGCGACGAGCTCGGGAAGAAGCTCCTCCGCTTCTCCAAGAACGATAAGGTCGAAAAGCTCCGCGATGGGCTCCGGATTGAAAGCGCACGGCCCTCCGGCTATCACCCAGGGATGCCCTTTGGATCTGTCTTTCGCCAGGAAGGGAATCCCCGCCAGATCGAGAACGGTTAAAATGTTGGTGTAGCTCAGCTCGTATTGCAGGCTCACCCCGAGAAAATCGAATTCCCCGAGAGGCCGGCCGCTCTCGATGCCTCGCAGGGGCTCTCCGCGGGAGCGCAGCAGGTTTTCCATGTCGGGCCATGGGGTGTAGACGCGGTCCGCCATGGCGCCTTCAACGCCGTTCAATGTATGATAGAGGACTTGCAGCCCGATATGGCTAAGGCCCACTTCATACACGTCAGGGAACGCGAGGGCGAAGCGCGTGGAGGAGTCGTCGAAGCTCTTATTGCGCGCGTTTATTTCATTGCCAACGTAGCGCCCCGGCCTCTCGACGTCGAGAAAGGAATCTTCCAGATCATCCATCATCATGAATTCAGAACACACCTGACCGCCCAAAAGGGCGCGATTCGATTGAAATGGTTTTTACGCCTTGGCGCGGGCGAGAGGCGACATGGCGCGCAGCATGGCGACCACCTGTTCCAGGGTCCCGGCCGCGCGAAGCACTTCCTCTTCCGTGTTTTCCTCGCCGAGCGTGAAAAGGAGCGTTCCGGAAGCTCCGTCCTTGAGTGCTCCCATCGCTTCCAGCACATGCGACGCCTTGGCCGTGATGGACATGCAGGCCGACGCTCCCGCTACGCTTATGCCCCGAAGGTCCATATGGAGCAGCAGCGCTTCGCCTTCGACGTACTTTATGGATACGTTCACCAGCCCTGGAAGATGCAGGTTGGGGTGGCCGTTGAACTGGATGTCGTCGATGCGCTTCGTGATTTCGCTCCGCAGGAGCGCCTCAAGCCGGCGGCGCGTTTCCATGCTCCCAGGCAAGGATTCCAACGTCATATCCGCTGCTTTCCCCATGCCGACAAGGCCGGGGACGTTCTCCGTTCCCGTGCGCCGGCCGTCCTCCTGGCCCCCTCCGTGGAACAGCGCCCACAGGGACACGCCCTTGCGGCAGTAGAGCGCCCCCGCGCCCTTGGGGCCGCCGAACTGGTTGGCGGCAAGGCTCAGAAGGTCGACGTCGAGTTCCCTAACGTTTACGGGAATCCTACCGACGGCGGCCACCGCGTCCGTATGGAGCAATATGTCGCGCTCCCGCGTGATTGCGGCGATTTCGGCCAATGGTTGAATGCTTCCCACTTCGTTATTGGCGAGCATGATGGAAACCAGCACGGTGCCGGGGCGGATGGCCCTGCGGACGTTTTCAGGGTCCACTATGCCGTGCGCGTCCACGGGGACGAAAGACACTTCAAAGCCAAGTTTTTCGAGGGCCTTTGCGGAGTAGAAAACGGAATAGTGCTCTATTTCAGAGACAACGATATGCTTTCCCGTCTTGATCCGGTTGATGGCGCCTCCCTTGATGGCGAGGTTGTTGGACTCCGTGCCGCAGGAGGTGAAGATAATTTCTTCCGGTTCGGCTCCAATCAGGCGCGCTACTTGTTCGCGGCTCTTGAATAGAGCATCCTGGGGAGCTTCTCCGAAGTGATGGATGCTGGCCGGATTGCCGAAATGCTCGCTCAGGTAAGGCGTCATCGCCTCCACCACCTGGGGCGGGACAGGGGCTCCCGCGATATGGTCCATATAAATCTGCGCGTTTTTCATGTAATAGAGATCCTCCCTTGCTGATTGATCGCCTTCCGGATGACGCGGAGGCTGCTCGGAATCATTGCCCGAAACTCTCTTTTATAGGGTCGATAGCATAAACGCGTCAATAAAAAACGGATATGCCGCTTTTGAGAAGGCGTTTGGGAAGTGGCGTAGAGGTGATTTGCCTTGCGAAACAGGTCGGTCTTCTATCGTGTTTTTCTGAGTTGAGTACTGGAGTTTCGCACACGCTCTGAACGGAAGAGTGGGTGATAAGGATATGAAAACTCAGGATTTTGGGGTAAACTAAATTGCAACAGTCTTCTCTGTTGGGACAGCACTATTTGAATGAAACTTCATGGTTGCATTCTAATCGGCGATGTGTTAAATAAGTAGGGTTTAACATCGGGGCGTAGCGCAGACTGGTTAGCGCACCTGCCTTGGGAGCAGGGGGTCGGAGGTTCAAATCCTCTCGCCCCGATAAATAAAAACAAGGGGTTGCGAGGATTTCTCGTTGCCCCTTTTTTCTTGGTGTGTACATAGTGTGCACGGATACGGATCGTGTGGAGAAAGATAGAAAAAAAGATGGATGCCGTGGAACTAGATCCGTGAAGATTTCCATATGTCCCGCGTGTCGGTGAAGGCCGCGCGATCCATCTGCCTGGCTTGTTACTCCCATTTGCCCCGATTCAATGAGGACATCCTACCGGATGCGACGCACACCCTTGTCCTGATCGCAGCGCCTCTTTCAATGGCCAGCTTAATATACCGCAATTTCCACGGTCTTTTCATGCACGCGCACCGGAAGAATACAGTATTTCAAGCACAGTCATCGCCCCACCTTTGCCATGGTTGATAAATGGGGGTGGAGACGTCTTTGTGGCATCCTGCGTAAGCGCCAAGGGCTACACGGCATCAGTCGTGGCCACGATCACTTCCGTTGGCCCAACGCGGTCTTTCGGGCTCATGGACTTTTCAGCCTTGCAGAAGCCCATCGAGCTCAAGCCCGGTCCTCGTTGAGGTAAAACCACCAACTGGAGAGCCGGGTGCGGGAAATTCGCCAGTACGCTTCGGAGGTAGGGACGGTGCTGAACCGTCCCTGCCCCTATTGGTAAGTCAACAATATTGCTCCGCTCCTCGGTGAAATGGTTTTTTCTAGTGAGCCTTGCCGCAGCAAGAGCCGGGAACGCATCCCTGGGAGGAAGGGCTCGAACCGCAGCAGGGGGTGTCTCCCGCTCCGGGGAGTCTCCCCGCGCCGGACTTGGCGCCGGAAGCGGTGGAGGAAGTGGACAGCAGCTTTTTCATGTTCGCGCCGCCGCAGTGGGGGCAGGCCACATCCTCATTACCGCTGAGGACCAGCTTTTCGGTGATTTTTCCACAGGAAGAGCATACAAACTCATAAATCGGCATATCGGCTTTCTCCTTGGTTGTGACGACTTCGGCATGCAGGTTCGCTCTGTCCGCTGGAGCGCGAGCGCTCCAGCGGATTTGGAGATTCTATTTAGATAAGAGATGATTGCATGGTTGTCAAGTCGCGGATGCCGCCCGTTGGCCTGTGCGACTGGTCGACTGTGCGCCGCAGTCGGGATCAGTCCGATAGCAGCAGGGAATTGATCGGGGCCAGACTCGGCGGGACAACCTTCAGGATAACTTCGGTTGAACCGTATTCGATAAGCCACGCCTTTGCTGTGAGCGTTGGGAGGTTGAGTGTCGCGAATTTCGTGCTGCTGAACCCTCCGGTTGCCTTGACTATGTGAAAGGCGCTTCCTATGGCCGGACTGTAGCTTCCGGAGAGGGCGACGGTGAGAGTCCCTCCAAGGTTGGCCGCTCCGGTCACGGTGAGGAAACAGTAGCTGTCGCCTTCCGTTTCGCTGGAGAGTTCGACGGCGAGGTTTGAAGCGCTGGAGAGGGTGTAGGTCCCGGTGACCGACAATGGGCCGGTGGATGCCCCGAGGGTGGTCGTTCCGGAGTTGGCGACCGCTCCGACAATCGATCCTCCACCGCTGATGGAGCCCGCGCTGCTATTAGTGAGAGTTCCCGACCCGCTGGAGCCAATGGTTAGAGTGCTGCTGTCTCCTACGGTTATGGCGCCGGAGTTGGAGATGCTTCCCGACGTTGTGGCGCTTGCGCCATTGGTCAGGCTGATGGAGCCTGCGGATGCATTGGCCGACAGGTTCACGAGAGCGTTCACCGTTCCAGAGGAGCCGTAGTAGATGTGAGCGTTGGTCCCGTCGAGAGTGATGGTTGCGGCGTTGGTGGTCACATAGCCTGGGAGGCGCAATATGCCTGCAATGGTGTATACGCCGCCGGTAAGCGTTGAGCCCGACAGATTGCTGAGCGAGCCTCCCGCCAGAGACATCTCGGACCCGTCCTTCACCTCCAGGATGCCGCTGTTTGTAACCGTCCCATAGAAATAAAGTGGCGTGCTCTGGTTGGCGATGATGGTTCCGACATTGGTAAGAGTGGTGTCGTTGCCGCCGTTTCCGATGGAGCCTGAACCCTGTATTGTGTGGCCGGCATTGTTGGTCAGGCTGGCGTAGTTGGCATTGGTTAAAATATGGTTGTTTTCGTTGTCGCTCATGGTGATTACGCCAGTGCCCGAGAGTGCTCCGCCGGTTGTTGCGAAATAGGTTCCAGAGCCTGAGGATGCTATGGATATGGCGCCATTGTTAATGATCGTCCCGCTCAACGTGGTCGAGGAGCCATTGGCAGCTATGTAGCTGCCGCTTATGGTCAGGTTGGCGAGCGTGGCGGTGCTGCTGGCGGTAGTCTTAACATTGCCCGCGAGCACGCCGCCGGTTACTGTTGAGCCGTTGAGGCTCACCACGGAGTCGTTTGCTCCCTCGATTGTCCCGTCAGTGTTCGTGACGGTTGCGCCGCTGAAATCCAGTTCACCGCCATCGGCCTCCATGGCGCCGGTGTTTGTAACACCGGCGTAGATAATAAGCGGGGCGTTTTGGTTGGCGATGACGGTTCCACTATTGGTGAAAGTTGTATCGTTGGCGCCGCTTCCGATGGAGCCCGATCCCTGTATCGTGTGGCTTGCGTCGTTAGTCAGACTGGCGTAGTTGGCATTGGTTAAAATATGGTTGTTTTCGTTGTTGCTCATGGTGAGCACGCCGGACCCCGCGATTGCACCGCCCGTAGTGGCGAAGTACGTTGCATCCCCTGTCGATGCGATCGAGATGGTCCCGCTGTTGGTTATGGTCCCGTTTAACGTGGTGGTGGAGCCATTGGCGCCTGTAAAGTCGCCGGTGATGGCGACGCCGGAGAGAGTCGAATAGCTGCCGCTTGCGGTCTTGACGCTCCCCGCCAGCACGCCGCCGGTTACTGTTGAACCGTTGAGGCTCACCACGGAGTCGTTTGCTCCCTCGATTGTCCCGTTAGTGTTCGTGACGGTTGCGTATGAGAAATCCAATTCGCCGCCATCGGCCTCCATGGCGCCGGTGTTTGTAACACCGGCGTAGACAATAAGCGGGGTGCTTTGGTTGGCGATGATGGTCCCGCTATTGTAGAGCGTCGTTGCGTTGCTGCCGCTGCCGATGGACCCCGAGCCCCGTATGGTGTGGCTGGAACCGTTGGTGAGATTGGCGTTGTTGGAATTGGTCAGAATATGGTTGTTTTCGTTGTCGCTCATGGTGAGCACGCCAGAGCCCGCGATTACACCGCCCGTAGTGGCGAAGTAAGTCGCGTCCCCTATTGAGTTGAGCGTTATGGCGCCGTTATTCGTGATAGTCCCATTGCCAAGGGTCTCGATATCCATCCGGAAAGTCTTACCGTTGCCAACCGTTAGCGATCCACCCGAACCGATGGTTAGGTTGTCGATAAATACATCGCAGTTCATGATGACGCTGCCGCCAGAGTTAATGATTACGCTGTATGTACAGTCGTTCACGCCGTTATAGGGGTAGAGCGTGGACCCGATATATGGGTTCCACAAGACCGAGTTGGTCCAGTTCCCGGAGCCTCCGAGCCATGTTTCGTTGGTGGATGGGAATGCGGGGGCTGAAGCGGCAAGAACGATGCAAATCGCAGCGGCGAATAAGATTAGGGGTATTCGTTTCTGAAATCGCTTTGGAGAAGTCACTGGATTTCCTCCTTTTTGATAGAAGTCTATAGAACTCGGGCAAGAGAGAAACTTATTTGTAATGGCCCCTTGGGCGGATGGTTTTCCTTTGCTTGCGAATGATCGCCAGAAATATTGATGGATTCTGAAATCCGGTTGACAGCAAATTCTACTCCACGAGCGTCCGTGGGAGGAATATGTCAACGATAAATCATCCAAGGAATAGTCGCGTATTGGTAGTATCATATTTTCTATTAGTGATCTTAAAATGTAAAGAAATAATATTGGAGATTTGCAACTGACCTGTATTGTGTAGATCTATTGTAATTATGAATTATAATTATTTATTTTAAATTTATACGTTAATACTATTTAGTATTTATAGTAATATGAGTGATGCACTTTAAATGGTCCTGCGCTGCTTCTTTGCCTACAATTCTTGGGAATGATTGAATTTTGCCGACCTGAAGAGCGGGAATGCTTTTGAGTTTGGGTGGCTTCTGTAAATGATATTAGCGGTATAGGGATTGAATGAGGTGGCTTGTTCGCGATATAGTTGATGCCAGCTTTTTGAAAAGATTAGCCGACGACGACCACGAGGGCTTTGTCTTCTTGCGCTTCGCGCAGGGGCAACCCGTCTATGGCGGGTTACCCCCGTGTCACTCACTATAATTCGACCCTTTGAGTCCGTATTTTCATTATATCCTCTTTGAGGATTGAAAATTATGCTCCTGCAACAGAACAAGCTCCCCAAGATCGAAACATTCATACTCGATGTTCAAGTTTTTGGGTCCGGTGTAGTAGGCATGCGGGTTTATGGGCGGACAAGTCGTGAAGCCAAAAGCCAGCAAACCCGCGCGGAAACTACTTTCTACTCTATACCCGTCTGAAAAACTTGAACATCGAGTCATACCTTAACGAGTACAATAAATCCCATAACGGATCGGTGGGGATTCCGTGTTGGGGGTTTGTGAAGTTCAACATAGATCGGCTCCTCCGTTGGGTTTCGCTACCGCTCAACCCAACCTACAAGATCCGTTTGCGCTTGAGTCAATGCCAGGGGCGGCGGTCTAGTGATTCCTGCCCATCGATGCCTCTTCCGTATGCAGTTTATTTTTGAATGAAAGACGAAAATGGGTTATGCTATTCTTTTTGCGGCTTTTTGCCGTATTTGTGGATGCTTGGCGGAATTCCGATTGTCCTGTAGGCTTTGTTCCTGCGACTGCAATCGCTTGCGGGGTGGATTTTGCTTTAGTCCAGGCGCATAAGCCGGGAAGATCTTCAAGTCCATATTTGCAGGAGTTCTGTGGAATAACTCTTGCTTAAAGGTCCAGGGATTGTTTGTTATGGTGCTATGGAGCGCCTCGAGGGGGCTGAGGCTTCTCCTGCTGCTGGCGGTGGGGCTTGCGGCGGCGGCGATTATCTGGCAGATGCTGGCTATTGTGAGGGAGAATAACGATGCTGCGCGCCTTCGCCGCATAATGGATGTGAATATCGAGCTTCTCGACGCCTCGTGCCGTTTTGCCGCTTCTCTGGCGGATGAGCGAGCCCTGAACTGCGTGAGGAGGGAAGGGGCTCAGGATGCACTCGAGGCTTCGCGCACAGCCGTGGACGAGTCTCAGCGGACACTGCTGGCCGCGCTTGCAGCCGCGGCAATTCCCTCCTCGCCGAAAGAGCGGATTCACGAAGCGCTCAAGACGTACTGCAACGTTCGCGCAGCCACGTCTGACAACCGAGAGGAAGTATGCTTGTCCGATAGTCCGGAATCCCGGATTATCCACTCCGTTATCGACGCCGTCCATGAAATTCCGAACGCCCCCACAACCTCGGGGTTGGGCAAAATAATGGCGTCCGTTTTCGAGCTGGCCAGGGCGTACGAGGCGGCGGCCCTGATGAGAGACTCGTATGCGTCGGGGAGAGCTCTGAAGGGAAACGACTTCGGTGAAAATGACGTCGCGAGCATAGGCTACCATTCGCTGTTCTTTTTGATACATTTCCCTCCTGCCAATCTAGGGGGCGCTTCAAAGGAGATTTTGCGGTCCATCGGAGATTCTCCCGAGTGGGCGCGGGTGCGCAGATGGTTTCTCGGGGTGAGCGACTTTCCGGATGGCGTGGAGCGCCCTGGAGATGGACAAAGCCTCGCCGTTCCTCTTGGCGGCATTCTAGAGGCAATTCAGCGCGCCGAAGCCATTGAGGTGAAGGGGCTCAGAGGACGCATCAAAGACTTGCACGTCAAGGGGCGCGCGGAGATGCGGCTGCATATGACGGCGTTTGCCGCGCTGTTGGCGGCCCTCAGCACTCTGGCCGGACTGACCATAGCGACCATTCGCGGCAGTTCGCGACTCGCGGCCTCTAATCGGGAGCTCCAGGCCAAGAACGAACAGGTTCTGGCGAGCGTCAACTACGCCAAGGTTATCCAACTGTCCATGCTGCCGAGGGATGAGGCGATATGGACGCGGCTCGCCGACTGGTTCGTTCTCTATAAACCGCGCGATATTGTGGGCGGAGATTATTATTGGTTCAAAGACCTGGGGGAAGACGGATTCCTCGTGGCCGTGGTGGATTGTACGGGGCATGGGGTCCCAGGGGCGTTCATGACGATGACGTCGAATTCCGTGCTAAACGGCGTGGCGCAGCAGGTTGCGCCTTCCCACAGTCCGGCGGAACTTCTAAGGAGGGTGAACCGGGTCATGATGGAGACGCTCCATCAGACGGACGACTCCACTCTTTCCAACGATGGACTGGATATTGGACTTTGCTGGGTGCTTGATCGGGAAAAACGCATGCTCTTTTCCGGGGCTAAGCTTTCCCTTTATTACACTCAGGATGGGCAGGTCAGGGAAGTTTCGGGGGACCGCAGGAGTATTGGCTACAAGAGGTCGAACCTCGAGATGCCTTTCGCCGAGCATGAAATAGAGCTGGTGGAAGGGCGGACTTTTTATTTGTGCAGCGATGGATTTTGGGACCAATCGGGTGGCGAGAAGGGATTTGGCTTCGGGCGGAAGAAGTTCATGGGGATGCTCGCGGAGGGGAGCCTGTTGCCATTGGGGGAGCAGAGAGCGTCTTATGTTCGGACGCTTGAGGAGTATATGGGGCGCCTCCGCCAAACCGATGATATCACGTTGATGGGATTCATGGTGTTCTGACGGGGGATGCGACGATGCTGGACGGGAAGCTGCACCACCTCATTGGCGACATGCAGGACGAGGGGATGCTGTTGTGCTTCAATGGCCCTTTTTTTCATGAGATCATCGAGGCGCTTGGGACCGCCATGAGGAGATGTCTGGAAACGGCGGAACTGAAGAAAACGGTTCTCATGGATGTGTTCTCGGTGTACATCGAACTAACGCAAAACGTGAAGAATTACGCCGCGCTCAAGGCGCGCACCGAAATCGAACGCCACGAGATCGGCAACGGGGCCATCATTATCGGAAAGTCTCCCGAAGGGTACTGGGTCAGCTCCCGCAACCTTGTGGAGAAGGAAGACATTTCGACATTGAAGGATCGCCTCGACAGGATCGCCCTATCGGACAAACAACAGCTCAAGGCGCTCTATAAAGATCAGATGCGGAAGCCGCCGAGCCCGACTGGCGGGGCCGGGCTTGGCCTCATCGACATAGCCAGGAGGGCGTCCAAGCCGCTCGAATACTCTTTCACGGCCGCAGGCGATCACTGCTCCTTTTTCCGCATCCATGTCGTCATATAAGCAGTACTTGGAGAAGACCACTATGGAGACGCTACGACTCGAAGCTACTGCTTCCACACCTCTTGTACTCTTTGATCCTGGCGCGGGCGTTTTCGAGATCCGGGGGGAGTCCTACCCGGAAAACTCCATGGAATTCTACCGCCCCGTCGTCGACTGGCTGGTGGATTACCTTGATGGCTTCGATGGCCGTTTCGTGCTGACCGTGGATACGCCTTATCTCAACAGCAGTAGCGTTCGTTATATGATGGACCTGCTGGATGCCCTCGAGAGCGTGCATGGCGCTGGAAAAAACGTCGCCGTGGAGTGGTTCTGCGACGAAGAAAATGAGAGGGCTTTCGAGACGGCGAAAGAGCTTGGGGAGGATATGTCTTTCCCGTTTAACATAATAGAGAAGAAGTTGTAGATGAGGATTTCTGGTCTGCCGGCCCTGGCCGGCCCCGAGGTTATCGCCGGAGTGACGTCATGATTTCAGGCTATCCAGGCATGGAATACGCCGCGCGGGCCCGAGCGCTGCTCGCATCATGCAATAAACCGCCCGCTGAACTGTTGGGACTTATCGAGGAATTGGTCGCAGTGCACGAGAAGCTTGCGAGGAGGTTTGAGAAGCTCGTGCGCATCAGCGACGGCTACCAGTTCTTGGTGAGGAGAACCGCCGAGCAGTTTCAGTCCATGATCGAGCGGACGAGTGACGGCGTCCTCATCACTCAAGATGGAATTGTGAAATACTCCAACGCGAGAATGCTCGGAATCGTAGGCTATGGGCCGGAGGAGTTGAGAGGGCGGGCGTTCGCCGACTTGCTCCACCCGAAGGATCGGGGGGAGGTCTTTGAAGCGTGCACCCGGAAGACCATTGAGATAGGGGAGCCGCCGGTGCACGAATCCGTCATGATGCATCGGGATGGGACGCTGGTGGACGTCGAACTCTGCGTGGGGGGGATGATTTATAGGGAAGCGCCGGCGGAGTTCGTGTTCATCCGGAATATAACGGAGCGAAAGCGCTACGAGGCAGAACTGAGGGACCTCAACCGCCGCCTGGAGGCGGCTGCGCGCGCTGACTGGCTGACCGGGTGCGCCAACCGGCGGGGGATGATAGAGCGGATCGAGTGCGAGATCAATCGGGCTAGGCGGAGCGGAAACCCTTTTTCCCTGGTGATGTTCGATATCGATCTTTTCAAGAGGGTGAACGACACTTGGGGACACGAGGCGGGAGACCGCGTGCTGGTGAGGATCGTGGAGGCCGTGCTCGAGAGGGTGCGGGGGCAGGACGTGCTCGCCCGCTGGGGTGGGGAGGAGTTTCTGGTAATGCTGCCGGAGACGAACTCGAAGGGCGCGATGATCGTTGCGGAGGATATCCGCCGCGTTGTGGAATCGTTGAGAACCGAGGTCGGGTCGGGCTGCGTCAGTGTAACTATTAGTCTGGGAGTGGTGGAGTACAGCTTGGGGACATCGATCGACGACGCCATCAGGCAGGCGGATCAGTGTCTCTACGAGGCGAAGCGCCAGGGGCGGAACCGAAGCGTCCTGAGTTGTTCGGCGCCGGACCCGGGCGCCCGATAAGAAGACAGCCAACAAGAGGGGAGTGCATAAGCACATGGAGGCCATTCGCCTGCGCGCGGGTCACGAACGGCGGCTATTGAGAGGGCATAAGTGGATCTTTTCAAATGAGATAGAGGATTCGCTGGCCGGCTTCGAGCCGGGGGACTGGGTGGAGGTCTATTCAAAGAAAGGCGTTTCCTTCGGGGCGGGGTACATCAACCCGCACTCGCTCATTGCCGTGCGCCTTGTGTGCCCGCCGGGGAAAGAGCCGACCAGGGAGTTTATTGAAGGGCTGTTCCGGGATGCGTGGAGCAGGCGGAAAGGGCTTTATCCCGATTCCGGGTGCTACCGGGTGGTTTTTGGGGAATCGGACGGGTTGCCGGGACTTGTGGTGGACCGTTACGAGGACGTGCTGGTCTACCAGATAGGGACGGTCGGCATGGCGCGCATGGAACCGCTTCTCAGAAGCGTTATGCTCGATGTGTTCAAACCGAAGGCGCTTGTTTGCAGGAACGACTCTTCCGTGAGGACGCTGGAGGGGCTTCTTCCGGAGAAGGAAGTCGTTCATGGAGAAGTTGCAAACCCGTGCTGGGTTGGGATAGATGGACTGGAATTCGGAGTGGATTTTCTCGATGGGCAGAAGACCGGCTTATTCCTGGACCAGCGGGAGAACCGCAACGCGCTCAGGCGTTGGGCGCCCGGCAAGAGGGTGCTGGACCTCTTCTGCTACGACGGCGGATGGGCTCTGGCGGCTGCTTCAGCCGGGGCCGTGGAAGTAGTTGGAGTGGACGGATCGGCCCCCGCGGTGGTGCGCGCGCGGGCTAACGCCTCCCGGAACGGGCTGGAGGGCGTCTGCATCTTTGAGGAAGGGGATGTGTTCGGTTATTTGAAAAAGCTCGAGAAGGGGCGGTTCGACGTCATCGTGCTGGACCCGCCCGCTTTCGCCAAGAGCAAGGCGAGCCTCGGCGAAGCCCAGAAGGGCTACACGGATCTGAATCGGCGGGCGATGCTGGCGCTTGCGCCGGGAGGGATGCTGGCGACCTGCTCCTGCTCCTATCATTTCACGGGGGAACTCATGGAGGAAGCGCTTCTCAAGGCTGCTCAGGCGAGCGGGCGTCAGTTGCGCCTGTATGAGGTCCGGGGGCAGTCCCCGGACCATCCCGTGCTGCCCGCGATGCCGGAGACTCGTTACCTCAAATGCTTCTTCCTGGAGGTGTTTTGAACGCGGCGCGACCCGTGTAGGGACGCGCCGTTTGCATTTCAGAGCGGGGCGTGGGTGTAATTTCTGGTGGCAATCTCCCGGGTGGTTGGGACGACCCGCGGTTTTTCCATCATGCTCATGAACATCGGACTTGCGGAAAGCCGCGCCGCTTGGACCGGGGCCGGGTTGAAAACCACGAAAGCGTAGTAGGCGACGTAAAAGTCGGCTTGCGTGAACCAGTCTTTCGCGTTGGCCCTTTGGATGGCGGAGAACACCGCCGTGACGTAATCGCCCGTCCAAGCCGAGCTGCCGTGCATCCCAACCTGGATGGCGCCCGATCCTATGATTTTTGTCACGACCACATCGACGACGTCCAGCATCCCGTTGATGATTTCGAGTTTTTCGCCCCCTAACGCGGCCCCGAGGAGCTTCCTTGCACCATTGATATATTCGTCGACCGAGGGATCTGTCGAGTAGGCCATGACGATGTCGGTGGCGCGCACCTTGGCTCGTATGATATTGGGAAGGGGGCATCCCATGTTTGTCTCGAAGTCCCGCTGCAAGGCCGTCTGCAGGGTTTCGCCGAGCTTCTGCATCTTGTCGGAGAGTTCCTTGCTCTGGTCGATGTGGTTTTCGATTTTCTTGTTGGCGTGGCCTCCCATGACTTCCCCTCCTGTTGAAAAGGTTGATTGGGTGGAGCGCCGACGAACGGGAAACCGCCAGACGCTCCGTGCGCGAAGTGAAACGCATCCATAAACGCCGCGACTTGCCTTCCTCCTCTAGCCATGGCTAGACCGGGATTTTCCTATTTGTCCGGAAGCGGGAGGTCCGCTGGCGTTGCAGCGCCGGACGTGAGGCCGTAGAGATTGGCGGCGCCTCTTTTCGCAAAAAGGTCCATCGCATTTTCCGCATCTCCCCACTTCCACTGCCCCGCCGCTTTGATGCTGCCTCCTCCCAAGCCTCTGCCCACCGCCGCACAAAGGGTTTCCCCGGTCATAGCATCGGTGAGCTTCATTTCAGCCTGAAGCCCGCCAGCAAAAACCATTTTCCCCGTAGCCATGGACTGGACGGCGTTCAGAATCCTAACCTGCGGGACTACGAGGGACACCGTCCTCAGGCCGGGGTTGGCTGCCTCCGCATCGGTTATTGCCACCTGAAGCCTCATTACGCCTGGAGCCGGCATCTCTACGAGCTGGAACCTTTCAGCAAACTCCTTCTCCATAGCGCCACGGAAATAAGTGGCCAGAGCCTGCTGATCGGGAGGCGAGATCTTGCCCGTCGCGTCGCCCCAGAACGTCACCGGCTCGATAATGATCTTGCTGTAATTTCTCCACTGCGTTTTGGGGTTGAAATAGCGCAGACCCGACTGTCCCTTTCCTATGTCTCCGGGAGTTAGAAGGGCGAAATCCTTGCCCAGAAATGCCGCAGCGCTTGCGGTTGGCGTTTCGACGGGCGCCACCTTGGCCGTTGCACATCCGGCAACCGCGCCCGCCAGCGCCGCCGCCATCGCTACAGCCTGCAAAAAGCAACTACTCGTTCCACTCCGAATGCCTTTCCTGTTAGCCATCACTTTTCTCCTTTCCATGTTGTAGACCAGGAAATGAATCATTTTCATTACAGTCATTTCCAGTGTTTGCCTCCGTGATCCGACTGAGCCGAAATTTGAAACAGCCTACGGGTGGAAGTGATGTCTCAATTGATTGGAGTATGTTGTTCTACAAATCCCTCGATCCACTATCCCTTTTCGATCTCTCCAAGCGGAGTCAAGCTTCAATGCCCCCTGGACCGGCGCCCCCTCGCGGGGCGAGAGAGCGCAACGGCCGGGAGTCCGAAAGCGCGCTTGCCACGCGTGGTATTGCTACAACCTGGGCAGCCAGCTTTCCTCGTCCGTGAATTCCGAGATGGCGCGGCCCTTCAAGGCGTGCGCCAGCTTGTTGAGGCCGTCGATCAAGGCATTGGCGCTTGCGAGCACGATGTCGCTGTCCACCGCGCGGCCGTTCACCACCTGACCGTCTTCTTCGAGGCGCACGGAGACTTCCCCCTGTGCGTCGGCGCCAATCGCGACCGAGTTCACCTGATAACGGAGCAGTTTTGGGCGGCGCTTCGCCATGGAGAGGATGGTCTTGAAGGAGGCGTCCACCGGGCCCTGGCCGAAACCCGCGTCCTGGACCGTCTCGCCGTCTATTTCCATCTGCACCGTGGCATTCGGGACGGAGATGGACCCCGCCGAGACCTGGAGGTAAAGCAGCTTGTAGGGAGCCGGCTTCCCGCTCGATTTCTCGTTGATAAGAGCTTCGAGGTCCGCATCGTATATGGCTCTTTTCCTGGAAGAGACGTGCAGAAAGGCTTCGTGGCAGCTCCGGAGGGCATCTCCGGTGAGATCGTAGCCGAGATGGGAGGCGCGGCGGGCGAAATCTTCGAGAGACGCTCCGGGGGCAAGAGGGGGCGCGCCCTCCTTGAGGCCAAACGCGACGGGGTCGAGAACCTCGCATGGGGGAGCGGTGGCGGCGTCAGAAAGCCTAGGGACAGCATCCTCCTGGCTGAAGGCGTTCTCTCCGACCACGGGTTTATGGCTTTGCACCCCCACGCCGCTCAATCGCTGGACCAAGCGGCAGGCGGGAGCGATCTGCTCCGCGTGGACGCCGGTTTCCACATTGAGGGAGGATGCATGCACCTTGAGCGCCGCGACCATTTCCTCGAGGGCCGTGTTGCCCGCGCGCTCACCCATGCCGTTGATGGTGCAGTGCACCTGCGCGGCCCCCTCCGCGACGGCGGCGAGGGAATTGGCGAGCGCGAGCCCCAGGTCGTTGTGGGCGTGAATGCTGAAGGCAATGCTGTCGAAATCGTCCAGGGAGCGTTTCAGCTCCTGGAAGAGGCGGGCGACGTCCCATGGAGCGGCGCATCCGACGGTGTCGGCGAGATTGATGGTTGTCGCCCCTGCCTTGACGGCCGCGCGGGCCAGTTCGACAATGTCGGTGAAATCCGCCCGGAATGCGTCCACGATTGAGAATTCCACGTCGTTCGTGCATTTCTTTGCCATCCCGATGGCAGCAATGGCAAGTTCAAGCGTTTCCGCCGCGCTTTTTTTCAGGAAATGCTCCCTGTAGAACCGGGAGCCCGGGACGAAGGTGTGCACGCGTGGTTTCTCGGCCCCCTTGAGGCATTCGCGAGCGACGTCGAAGTCGCGTGGATTGGTCGCGCGCGCCAGCGCCGCCACGACGGGTCCCTTAATCCCCTTCGCGATTTCCCAGACCGTCCGGTATTGCTCCTCGGAAGCCGCGGGAAATCCCGCCTCGAGCACATCCACCTTGAGCCGGGCGAGCTGCCGGGCTACTCGGACCTTTTCTTCGCTGGAAAGCCTTGCTCCATTAGCTTTTTCACCGTCGCGGAGCGTGGTGTCAAAAATGAGGGTGCGCCGCATAAACTCCTCCTTGCAAGGGGTTGTCGAATGCCAGCCATCATATTGCGTACAGTTTGTTTCAAATGGCAGATGGGTCGCGGGAGGAACAGGCGGCCGCTCCCTCCCGTCGCGGGGGGCTGTGAGTGCAGGACGCCTACTCATGCCGCTTGCGGGATTGGTCCGTAACGGAAAGGAGGCGCGCCCCGAACAGTGTTTTGATTCAACAAGATACACTGGTCTTTTCGGTTGCAAAAGGACAAATTTACATTATAGTAAAATTGTATGGGTTTTGGATTATGAGGGTTATCCGTGCGTCAAGACTCCATCCCGCCATTTTCATGCTTCCACCCGGCGTTTGGGCTCCACACTTTCCAGGATTGCCGTGCATTCAATACGCGTTTCCTGAATTCCCGAAAACTTATCGACAGGTGATCAGTCATGCCCATTTATGAATTCCGATGCAGCAAGTGCGGCAAGAAGAACGAATTTATCACTTTCAGAGTTTCCGAACCGGTCCCGAATGTCTGTCAATATTGCAGCAGTGAGGCCATTCAACGCATCCCGTCGAGGGTGAGGGTGCGGATGTCGGAAGAGACGCGCATGGAGCGGCTGGCGGACCCCGCGCGGTTAGGTTCTATCGATGAGAACGATCCCAGGAGCATGGCGCGCATGATGAAAGCGATGACTCACGAGATGGGCGACGACTTTGATGGCGGGGACCTCGACGTCGATGCGATGATGGAAGAGGCCATGGAGGAGGAGGCCAGCGGAGGCTGCGATGCGATGGGACCTTGCGATGTGGCGGGGACCGGCATGGGAGGTCTGGAGGTTTAGATATTTACTCGAACCCTGCACAAACAAGGCGAGGCCGGGCAATGTCCGGGCTTGCCTGAATCCTGGTCCTCGCGGGGCTTGCTTTTTGGGGGAGGGGCGACGGAGGCCGTCCGCATTTCGCGCGCGGATGACTTGCCAAAGACGGGTCGTACATGACCGCCACAACTCATGCAACTTCAGCCGACAGCATCAACTGCCGGCATTCGGGTGATCTTTTGGGTGAATCGAGAAAAAACATTGCGGCTCCGTCCTTTCTGAAATGGGACGTGGAGGACGGCGCTGGAGGAGCACGGCTTGCGGATTATCTGGCCACGCGGCTTCTCATGACATTGGAAGACGTCCGGGGCCTGATAGAGTTTGGGTCCGTTCAGGCGGCGGGGAGGCCGGCGCGGGACCCCGCGCGCGTGCTGCGGGCGGGGGAGGAAATCCGGGTTTATCAGCCATGGAGCGGGGTGCGGCGCTTCTATGAGATCGACCCCGCGCGCATTCTTTTCAGGGACGCCTACGTCCTGGCCTATGACAAAGAGGCCGGGGTCCCGAGTCAGCAGACGCCGAGCGACGCCTACAACAACACCTTTGCGGCGCTCCAGCGTCACCTGAAGAAGGAGCGGGGCGGCGACTCTTACGCGGCGCTCCACCACCGCCTTGACCGCGACACCAGCGGAGTCATCGTGTTCGCCATACATCGGCGGGCGAACCGGGAGTTGGGGGAGGCGTTCAAAGGGCATTTGGTCGTGAAGGATTACCTGGCGTGGGTGGGAGGATCGCCTGCGCGTGATGCGTGGATTTCCGACGAGGACATATGCAGGGGCGCGGGGCGGTATGCCGTTTGCCCGAAAGGGAAGGGGAAAAACGCCGAAACGCGGTTCGAGGTCTTGCAAAGGGAGGCGAACGCCGCGCTGCTTCTTGCGAGGCCGCTGACGGGACGGACGCACCAGATACGTCTGCACCTCGCGGCATGTGGGCATCCCGTGTTGGGAGACCGCCTTTATGGCGGAGCGCCTGCAAACAGGCTCCACCTGCATGCCCACCGGATACGGCTTGCACACCCTGTGACGGGAAGGGAACTGAGGATCGCCGCGCCGCCCCCTTCGGACTGGCTTCCGCCTTTCAAAGTGCGGGAGGCGGTCCGGAGGCTTGACTGAACCCCGGATTGCGAAGCGGGCGGCAATGAATCCAAGACGCCTCCGAAGAGGCGTCAGAGTTAACTCATCCGCGCTTCCCCGATGCAATTTTTCAAGGGGCAGCCCGCTTTGTCGTATTCTTCCTCCAGAGACTCGATCAGCTTTTTCACCGGGACGATTTCATCCACCTTATATGCGTTCATGCCGGCGAAGGCGAACCCGTTCTTCAGGTTGCCCTTTTTTGCGTTCAGCAGCGCGAAGGCGATGCAATAGGGGCTCTCGTCCAGCTTGCATGTCTTCACGCAGTGGTAGGGGCATTTGAACGGCTTCCGTTTTCCCTGGTTCACATCGTCGAGAAACTCGTTGCGGAGGGCTCTCCCGGGAAGTCCGACGGGGCTTTGGATAATCACCAAGTCTTCCTGCTTGGCCTGGATGTAGGATTTCTTGAAGCCGATGTCCGCATCGCACTCGTCCGTCGCTACAAAGCGGGTGCCCATCTGCACTCCCGCGGCGCCCATTTCGAGGAACTTGCGGATGTCTTCGCCTGTGTAAATTCCTCCAGCGGCGATGACCGGAATTTTCTTTTTGCTCTCCACCTCGAAGGGCTTTACGGCTTGGATTACTTCGGGGACCAGCCTTTCAAGGGCAAAGCTCGGGTCGTTCAGTTGGTTGGCCTCGAATCCCAGGTGCCCCCCGGCGAGAGGACCTTCGACGACGAACGCGTCCGGGAGGTAGTTGAACTTTGAAAGCCACTTTTTGCAAAGAAGCCGCGCGGCCCTTGCCGACGACACGATGGGGGCGAGTTTCGTGGTCGACTGCTCCATGAGGTACTTCGGCAAGTCGGTGGGAAGACCGGCGCCGGAGAAAATGATGTCCACTTTCTCCTCGATCGAGGTCTTCACCATGTCCGCGAAGTTGGTCAGGGCGACCATTATATTCACTCCAAGGATTCCCTTGGTCGCCTCCCTCGCTTTGCGTATCTCCCGCCTGAGCGCCCGGATGTTGGCGGCTTGGCAGTCCTTGAAGACGTCGGGCTCGCTTATGCCGATCATTGCGGCGGCGATCACCCCCACGCCCCCTTCGTGAGCCACTGCGGAGGCCAGTCCGGAAAGGGAAATGCCGACTCCCATTCCGCCCTGGATAATGGGTATCCTGGCAACCAAATCACCAATCTTCATAACAGGAAACATTTTACTTCCACCTTTTTGAACTAGGATTATTGAGGGTTATTATTGCAGAGCCGCCGTCTTTAGGCAACCTAAATACTGGCCGCCGACCGCTTATAACCCCTCTATTGCGACCGTCGCTTTCAAGAGTGCTGTTTCTACTTACAGCCCGAATGCTTCCATATGCGGCAGGACGGGTGAACATAATCTGATTGCGCGCCGGAACTTCGACGGCATCGTTACCGTGCGTGGCGGAGGCCGGAGAGAACTCTCAAGATCCCTGATCCCGGCAGATGGAGGGCTGTTTGATAGCCGGAGGAAATCTCGCTACAGCATCGCCCCGATATTATTATTGAGAATCGAGAGTTAGTAAAGTGAAAAGTTACTCATATCAAAATTATCTCTTCCGGTCAAAATAATATATCGACCATTTATGGAAATCATCAGATTGCTTGCATCCGGGTTGGCTGGGCTATAGTTTCCCGGACCTCGGTTTGCGCCGCAGCGGAGCGAGGAACGGGAATCGAAGAGCGTGGGTGATGGGTGGGCGATATTTCTTCCCGATTAGAGCGCGACCGAATTGTCGGACTGGACGCCGCCGGTGGGGAAATGGCTCCGCGAATGCTTTTTACTGTGATAGTGTGGGCTGAAATACAGAGGTTATCGGGCGGAAGACCGGGCTGGGAGTTCCGGCGTCCGCAGTGAACGATAGGATCGAGCATGGGAGATGTAAACATGGAGAGCAGGAAGGAAAATTCGCGCGCCCTGCGTAGTGCGACGAGAGCCATCCACTCGGGAGGGCTGGACGCCCCCATCTTCGGGGAGGTATCGCCTCCGATTTTTCAGACGTCGACGTTTTCCTTTCCAAGCGTTGGGGAGGGGGCGGCTCGATTTTCAGGAAGGCAGCCGGGGTATATCTATTCGCGCATCGACAATCCCACGGTGAAGGCGCTCGAGGAAAATATCGCCCTCATGGAGGGGGCTTGGGGCGCCATGGCGACAGGGTCGGGGATGGCCGCGATCACGACAATGTTTCTCGCGCTGCTGGACCGGGATGCGCACGTCGTAGCCGCGGACGCTCTCTATGGTCCTTCCCGGGTCGTGTTGGAGACGCAGTTTTCCCGCTTCGGGGTGGCGTCGTCGTTCGTGAGCGTCGACGATATAGAGGACATCGGTCGGACGATGCGGCCGGAGACAAAGGTGGTGTATATCGAGACGCCGACAAACCCGACCCTCGAAATAATCGACATCGCCCGCGTCGCCGAAATCGCCCATGCGCACGGCGCGTTGCTCGCGGTGGACAATACTTTCGCCTCCCCCTACCTGCAGCGCCCGATCGAGTTTGGAGCTGATATAGTGGTGCACAGCCTTACCAAGTACATCAATGGTCACAGCGACGTTGTGGGAGGGGCCATCGCCACGGCCAGCGAGGAGCTGTACAAACGGCTCCGGAAGGCGCTCAACCTTTTTGGCGGGGTGATGGACCCTCACCAGGCGTGGCTGGTGCTGCGGGGAGCGCGGACGCTCCCGCTCCGCATGGAGCGTTCGCAGGAAAACGCGATGAAAATCGCCGAATTTCTGGAAACCCACCCGAAAATAGCCTGGGTGCGCTATCCAGGACTCCCAAGCCACCCGGGCCGCGAACTTGCAAAGCGGCAGATGGACGGCTTTGGCGCTATGATCTGCTTTGGGGTGAGAGGGGGGCTCGAGGGCGGAATAACCCTGATGAACAACGTGCGGCTCATCACGCTTGCCGTATCGCTTGGCGGAGTGGAGTCGCTGATCGAGCACCCGGCGTCCATGACCCATGCTTCGCTTCCGTGCGAGGAACGGGAGAAGTCCGGCATAACGGATGAGATGGTCCGGCTTTCGGTTGGGTGCGAAGCTTTCGAGGATTTGCGGGACGACTTGGACCAGGCGTTGGGATGCATTGACTGAGCAGCGGCGCTTTGGAGGGCGACCAGGATGCGAATGAACAGCGGGCCTACCCGCCGCTATACTCGTTAGGGCCTGAAGGCATTGAACTGGCGGGCTTATCCTGCCGCAGCTAGCGCAACGTCGCGGCAGGATTCCGATCCTGCGAAAAACATAATTTCAATCCTCGACGAGTATAGCGTCTTGTCAGACTCGTTATTGCGGGCTGGTGTGAACGAATGTGACTCCCAACAAGGATCTACGTCCCTGTTGGGGGTCGCCACGGTTCACCCCAACCTACAGCCAACCTGTAAAATGAAGGCTGACAGCCTACCAAGGCGTCACCCGGCCGTTTTCTGGAGCGGCGGGATGGAATGCCTCGAGTTTATCGAGCGTTCGGAGCCACGCCTCCAATGGGCGCTTCGCTGTTAGCGATTGTTATCGCACGAGTTGTAATCCATATCCCCGAGAGGCCGCTTGAATGTGTATTCAAACGGCTCCCGTATGAGCGATTGCTGCACACGGTCCATGCTGTGGGTGGCCGCAGCGAAGGGCAGAGTGAGCAATGCTCCGACAAGCCCCACCGCGCAGGCCCCGATGCCTATGGGCCGCATCACAAGGGCGTCCACGAGAATCACCTCTCCGGGCGGCGAATCGCACCGCGTGTCGTAAGGAAGAGGAGCGCCGGGTTCGTCATCCCGCGCGTCTGAACTTGTCTGGTATGGCGCCGGTGGAGCGCTCGAGGGCGCCATGCCCTGCGCGCGAACCAATTCCGGGGCCAACCCTATCAGCAGCGTAAAGATCAATCCCCAGACACTTGCCTTCTTCATGACTACACCCCTTTTCTGATGCGGTTGGCGTCAGGATGCCGCTACATCACATCCTTGCTGAGTTCTATGGCCTTGTCGATCTCTGCTTTCAACTGGGCGGGGAGCCCCGGAATATCGAGACTTAGAAATCCCCGGACGATCGTCGAGGTGGCTTCGTCCTCGCTCAATCCCCGCGACATGAGGTAAAAGATTTCGTCCTGGGCGATTTTTCCGACAGCCGCCTCGTGCGACATCTCGACCCCATCCGCTAATCCGCGCAGCTCAGGAATGGCGTGCATCACGCCGCCCTTCAGGAGAAGGCCGCGGCATTCGAGGTGCGCCTTGATGTCTGGGACTTCGCCGATCAGATCGCCCCGGTTGATGATCGTTGCGCCGTTGGTGATGGACCGCGCAACGATTTCGGCCCTGGTCCCCGGCTTCTTCAGGTATATCCGTCCGCCCACGTCGTATTCCGAGCCGGGGCTGCCTACGATGACGCTGTAGAAACGCGCCACGGCGTTGTCGCCGATGAGGTGGGTGGTGGGATACATCTGGAGGGATTTTACGGGCTTCATGCAGATGTAGTTGTTGAGGAAGAGGCCGCCTTCCTCCACCTGGCCCACGGAGCGCGGACGGACCATCATGTCTTCCGCCCAGTTGTGGATCATGGTGAAGCTGAGTTTGGCGTTCTTCTTCACGTAAAATTCCGAGATGCCGACATGCGCCCCCTTCTTGAGGTGGGGCGAGGTGGAGCAGCCCGTTATGATATGCAGCTCCGAGTCTTCTTCGGCGATAATGATATTGTGGACGTTTTGTTGGAGCCCCTCTTTCCCGATGTAAAGGCACGCCTGGATGGGATAGATGCTCTTGGTCCCTGGCAGAGCGCGGATCACGTAGCCGTCGTGCAGGTTCATTTCGGCTGCCGCCGTGTACTTGTCCGCATCCGGAGCGACGAGCTTCCAGTAGTATTCCCGCACCCAAGGATGTTCCTCCAGCGCCTTCTTAATCGGGATGACCTCGATCCCCTCCTGCTTCGTCTTGCAGTGGACGACCGTGGTGTCCATCTGGATGTAGGTGCCGCCGCGCTCCTTTTCTGTGACGTCCACCCCCGACAGGAGCAGACGTTGCTTTTCTTCTTCGGGCAGGGCGAGCATGCCTTCATCGCTGAGGTATTCGTGCGGCACAAAGGACGTAGCGAACTGGTTCAGATCGACGTCCGGCCCGATGGCCGCCTTCTTGTCCAACGCCTTTTCCGCTTTTTGTTTTATCTCTTCTCTAGTGTACATCGCACACATTCCTCGTATCCCATCTCACCGATGCAGTTCAGAATTTCGCGTGGATTACTGCTGCAACTCAACACCCCGTTATACAACAACTGTGCCTTATCGACAGGCACGTAGTCCAAAATATATCCCGTATGGGTGATGATAAGCCCCATCTTCGTGCGCTCGCGTCTTACCTGCGCCATGGACTTCGTGGGGGTGGAACGGCATTCCTTCTGCAGCAGTTCGGCAATCGTCTCGCCGACCAGCACCATGTTTTCCATGTCGACCCCGGACTCGGGCTCATCGAACAGCATGAGGTCCGCCCTCTGGGCCATCAACTGCAAGAGCTCAGAGCGCTTGATCTCTCCGCCGGAAAACCCGGCGTTGATGTCCCGCTCCAGAAAGCTGTTGAAATTCACCGCCTCGGCAAGCGCCTCGACGTTCACCTTCTTATCCTTGGAGCAGATCTCAACCATCTGCCGCGTCTTGAGACCGTTGATCGTGGGCGGGCGTTGATAGGACATCCCTATGCCGAGTTCGGCCCGCTCGTTGATGGGGCTATGCGTGACGTCCACCCCCTTGAAGACGATCTTCCCGCCCGTCACCTTATACTGGGGGTAGCCCATAATGGTCATGAGAAGCGACGTCTTCCCCGAACCGTTCGGTCCGAAGAGTGCGTGCGTCTCGCCCGGCTTTATCTCAAGGTCTATGTGCTTGAGAATCGTCTTTTCCGCAAGTTCGACTTGCAAATCTTCGATGAGCAGCATTTTGTTCTCCTGAAGCGATGAGTGCGCTCCCACTTTTCCTGTGGAACTCTACTGCCTTGTCAGGCTTATTTTTGTAGGCTGGGGCGAGCGAATGCGATCCCCAACACGAATCCAACCCCTTGTCGGGGCTCGCAGCGGCTCACCCCAACCTGCGGCTAACCTGTAAAAAGTGAAGGCTGACAGCCCACTACACTTTGCAGCCCCAGGCGCCTTTCGTTGAACATCGGGCGCGTAGGCCGTTATTTTCCGATCTGCGCCGCGCCGAGCGCAAAACCTTGAGAAAACTCCACTAAGACGCTTAGTGATTTATATCTTTTTCATTAAAACTGTTCAAGTGATGACGGGTGATAAAGTCAGTTGTCCGAATCGAATGCAATACGGGGAAGAGCGCTCCGCGTCGCGGGTATGGATGAGGCTTCCGGTTACGCCAAAACATTGACTTTCACGAGGGGCAGAATTTCGTCTACATCCTTATGGGTGCAAAGCTCCGTTCCTGGCGTCCGGGCGGTGGCGGTTCCGGAGGCGGCGGCCATTCGCGCGCAGTCTTCAAGGCATTCGCCCTTCGCGTGGGCGAGCACGAAGCCCGCGACGGCGGAATCTCCGGACCCCACGGTGCTCTGCACCTGGACCGTGGGGCCTGCCGCCTTGATCTTTCGCTCCCTCGTGGAAAGTATGAGTCCATCCCCGCCAAGCGACGCAAGCACGTAGGGGATGCCGAGGGCGTGTATTTCGTCACAAGCGGAGAGCACGTCCGCGTCGGATTGCAACTCCTTGCCGACCAGGCGGGAAAGCTCGTGCCGGTTCGGTTTGATGCACGTCGGACCCGCGTCGAGCGCGCCCTTCAGCGCGTCCCCGTCGGCGTCAAGCATCACGAACGCGCCCTTCTTCTTCCCCGCGAGGATAGTCTGGGCGTAGACGTTCGGGGTGACTCCCCGTGGAAGGCTGCCGCTAATTACAAGATGGGAAGCGCCCTGCAATTGCGTGATTCGTTGATAGAACAGGCCGATTTCGGTGGCGGTCGCCTCCGGGCCCGCCGCGCTGATGACGTACTGGCGGCCGGAGCCCCGCTCCTTGATGATGAGGTTGATGCGGGTTTCCTGGGCGATGCGGGTGAAATCGGTCATGACCCCGGCATTGATGAGGAGCCCTTCCAGCTGGAGTCCGTCGTAGCCTCCGACCAGTCCGAGCGCAATGGTTTGTCCCCCGAGCGCCTTTATTACGCGGGAGACGTCTATCCCTTTTCCGCCCGCATAGAGCTGCTCCGACACGACCCTGGTGGTGTCGTCGTCGAGCAACCGGTCGACCAAGAGCGTTCTGTCCAGGGCGGGATTCAGTGTGACGGTGAAGATCATGGGTTCACTCCTCCTTGGTGTTGGAATATGCTGAATGACATTAGTCAAATGCATGTTAAAATCAAGCAAAAACCGCCCGCGGAGAATCGGGGCTTCTCCGCGCAGCGTCGCATTCATGTCAGCCGCCTGTGGAGGACGCATGGGACCCGATGTTCTAGATATGGAAGACAAACGCATGGAGATGGCCCCCCCGGAAGAGGTGGGGGGCTGGTTGATGGGGCTCCCGGCGCGAAAGAGGCTGGAAGCCATCCTGAGGCGTCCGGATGCTGGGGCGGTGACCGCTGCGCTGCCCGAGCAGGACTTTTTTTTCACCGTCAAGGAGGTTGGACCGGACGATGCTCTGCCTCTGCTCGCTCTCGCCCGGACGCAACAGATAACGCACCTTTTCGACATGGAGTGGTGGCGCAAGGACCGCTTTCTGCCGGTGAAGGCGGCCGAGTGGCTGGATCGGCTGGCGAGGGCCGGAGAGGGCAAGCTGGAGGAGTGGCTGTACGAGGTCGACTTCGCTCTCCTGGTGACTCTGTTCAAGAAGTGGACGCGGGTTGCCATTGCTTCGGAGGACCTCGACCCTCTCGAGGCCGAAGACCGCTTGCCGATGAACACCCTGGATGATCGCTACTACTGGGATTGCGTCTATCCGGAGTGCGATGAGCTGATAAAATATATCCTGGGCATGCTCTTTGAATTGAACAGCGACTTTTATACCGAACTCATGAACCACGTCATCTGGAGCGTCGATGTGGAATCCGAGGAGCAGGCGCAGCAATTCCGACGCGGCCGCCTGGAGGACCTGGCGATTCCCGATTTCTACGACGCCCTGGAAATCCAGCGGGCAATCCGGCCGGGAGAAATCACCCGGGGTAAGACGACGACGCCCTTTTCAGGAGAGGAAACTCCCCCGGCCCCGTCTTTTGCGTTGGCGCTCGCGCCCGAGGGGAGCCTGCTGCGCCGAGCGATGCGAAGCATCGAGGACCCGCAGGCTCTTGGGTGCATCCAGGTGGAGCTTGCGTCGATCGCGAACAAAATAGTGGTTGCGGACCGGCTCTCACTGGACGACCGCGAAACGCTCCGGCAGGCAGTCGACAAGGCGACGGCCCACCTGAACCTGGGGCTGGACCTGCTCGCGAAGGATGATGCGGCGCTCGCCGCCTCGCTGCTCCTCGATGCATTCCTCGAGCACCTCTACCGGTTGGGGTGGACCCAGGTTGCGCGGCTTCGGGGGCGGTTCCAACGTCTGGCCCGCGAGGGGTGGCTGTCGCGGTGGCCGGCGGGAGTCAACATTCTCGATGGGCAGTGGCTGGATGCGGTGGACTTGATGCTCCAGCGCACTCCCAAGCTGCTCCGCCCGCGCAAAGAACTCAGTCTGCCTCCCGGCGAGGATTATTTTAGGGACCGGCGAGACCTGCACCGCGCAAGCGGCCTGATCGGCGCGCTGGAGGCGCTCGGGCCGGTTTACGATTCTCTGGGTGTGCGTCCGGAGGAGCTGGAGGACAACTTATGGGCCGAAGGGCAGCTGCGCAGTCTGAAAGACGCAACTTTGGGAGCGCTCCTCTGGACCGCCGCGGCTCGCATGCGCCTCTTCGGGGAATGGCGCGCGGCGCCGCTCCCTGTGGAGGCGTGGCCGGAGATTTTCCCCAAGCTGACGCCCCAGGACATGGCGGAGACAATCCGCGGCAAGGTGGACGAGATTGCGTCCGACCCCGCCGTGCGAACGTCCATAGGAGCGTATCTGAACCCGCTTTTCAAGGCTTACGCCGAAGAGATGGGGAGGGGCGGGGAGGGCGCGCCGCTGCCGGACCCGAGGCTCACGCGGTTTTTTCTGTTCATGGGGGAGTGACGAGCTGGCGGTTCACGAAATGGTTATCCCCCCATAAAGTGGTCCCGGAGAGCCGTCCGGCAATTGGATCGCATTGCGGCTCAGGAGATTCAAATCGTTGCCGTTTGCCATGGGGCGAGGCTTATTCATCACTCGATCAATGAACCATGAGTAAGGTGAATTCGACCGATGATGTTATCAGCAGAGGGATTGAATGCGGTGACTTGTTCGCGATTTAGCGGATGCCAACTCTTGGAAGGAATCAGGCCGATTGCGGCCAAGGGAAGGGGTGCTGCCCTCTTGCGCTTCGCGCACGGACAACTTGCAGGCGAATTGTCCGTGTCACCCGTGCGTCCTGAGGGCTCTTCCATGGTTGAAACAAAAGAGGATGGGTCAGGAGAGGATTTCCGCACACTGATCTTCGGCGGCATAAAGGCCCCCCAACAATTGGATTGCCCTGCGTGGAAAATCAATGAGTTTCACTTGAGGTTTGCCCGATTGTGCGCTGAAAGCAGAAATGTCGACAAGTTCAAAGAGTATTTTCGATATCCTCTGCTGATAGATCCTGAGAATTGTCCATTGGGTCGAAATCATCAAAGAGGCTATCTCTATCCAAAACGCGATGGTTTACAAGAACGGTGTCGATTGTTAGATCCGAAACATTGAAATAAGAGGCAACTTCATGGCGCTTCTCTGCAGAATAGTCACCGCCTAATTGTTCTATAACGGCCTTAAAGGGAGCCAAAAATTCGGCTGCAAACGACCTCTGCATTTTCTGACGGAAAGTATAGGCGCGTGTTGCTGGGAAAAGCACCTCGTCAGAAACGGTCATCAGCCGATCTCCTAATAGTCGGGCAAGTTCAAAACGTCGCCCCGTATCCCATTTTGAACGAAAAACAATACGACCGCTCTGATTTTCCTTTTCACTTAGGATGAAAGAAAAATCCTGACATGATTCAACAGACTTTATAATAGTTTCTTGAGTTCCTGCTAATTCAGCTAAGGTGGCATCAGTAATCGGATTCTCTCTAAGTCCCTCCTGCTCGCGGAGTGACCTGGCAACTCTTGCCCCCAATCGCCATGCGGGAATTTCCGCAGCTCCAATAAGCTGACTCCTTCTCTCAAGATTAACACTACTAGAGAGTGATATGTCAAATCCAATTCCACTATTGGCGGCATCTCGTATATGGTCTAATGTTAGCAAGGTGCCCCCTCTAGGATAATTGGCAGCAACTTCACCTATAGCTTCATACCCTAAAAACTTTGAATCACTAATTAGTTGATCAATTACAGAAAGATCCCCTTCGTCAGGATCAACTCCAAATAGAGCCTCAAGCTTTCTACGTTTAGAAAGCTCTGTGTCAGAGCGCTCATTGTGTACATCGCGCCAAACCTTATGGAGATTTGTATCAAAAATACCTTTTTTTTGTAGTTGGTTAATATTTTTGTCTATAAAATCATCAATCACAGCCTCAAACTGCGTTGCTCCGACAATAGCGGCTACATTGCTGATATAACGAAACCCTTTAGTTAATACATCCTGCGTTGGCTTTGCAATTAAGGCAATTCGTTGTCCATCGGAGAAAATGGTGATATTGGGCCATACATAACCGGCGCCAACGGTTGCAATATTATGAGAGAAGGGCCAATCCGACGCCGGCGTTCGCGGTTCCCAACGCAATCGCCACCAGTTCCACGCCAGCCACTCCGCAAGATGGTACCCTGAGAGGAGAGGGCTGGTGCGTATGCGCTCATCAAAAGGGTCATAACATTCGGTTAAGCAAGTCTCTCCCCAATCTATACGCAACGCAGCAAAACAGGCGCATTCTTCGGGATTGCCCTCGTCTAAAGTTTCCCAACTCGCATTAATGTTAAGATTGGTATCGTTCATCGGCTTTTCCATGTTTTTAAAACTACTTTTTTCCAATAGATTTCTCCGAGTCGATATCCGTGATACCCGTCGCTACCAATCTTAGCCTCATACACTTCGTCGTCAGAGTCGACGCTCCAGACATATTTAGGGGTGTCTTCCATAACATTCTTCAAATCATTACTGAACATTCCCTTCATAATACCGGCCTTAAAAAGGCTAACCGCCTCTGCTCTCAGTATGCTTCTCTTGTCGTCACATAGGGACTTACACGGCCGTGGATTAGCGGGTGGATGAAAACCATAATCTCCAGGATGGAGTTTGTGATGATTCCTTCCAACATACCGCAACCACCCGGTAAGAGATAATTTTTCCTCGTCAGTCAATCGATCCGCATCAGCTATATTCCGCTTGGGGTTGTTTCCCTCACGGGCCATTATGGAACACCTCACCTCTTAAGAAAGTTAATGCGGCGCAATGCCAAGACAACCTGCACAGTTTACGCTTTCGTCAACTGGCTCATTATTGCATCATCTTTCTTCTGTAGCCAGCATTTTTCAAGGAGGTCTCATTGCGCTTGTAGCCGTGGGAGAACTCGAAAAGAGTTCTGTCGTTGAGTAACTTAAGGTAGCTCTGAGAGCCCTTTCAAAGGCTTGAATTCCGGGCTTCTCATCCGCCAAGATGACCATAGCGTTTTCAGACCGGTCGAGATAGAGTCCGACGATATCGACCGCATAGGATGCAAACTGCGGATCAATGGAAATGCGCCAGCTCTTCCTTAGCTGGGGGGGCCTTTATGCCGTGGAAGATCAGGGTGCGGAAATCCTCTCCTGACCCATCCTCTTTTGTTTTCAGTCATCGGGGAACCATCAGGGGACGACCTCGGGAGAAGTCGCGAGCGCCCGCTTTAGCGCGCTTCTTCTCACTCTCCCGGCGAGAACGCGGTCACCTGGTCTATGGCATCGGCATTGGTGAGGAGCATGACGAGGCGGTCGATTCCGAGGGCTATGCCCGCGCAGGGGGGAAGCGTTGCAAGGCTTTGGAGGAATGCTTCGGGGAGAGGGTGGGTTACGCCGCCTGCCGCCCGTTTTGCGGCGAGGGCGTCTTCGAGGCGTTTCCGTTGTTCGGCGGGGTCGGTCAGCTCGCTGAAGCCGTTGGCGAGTTCGATCCCGTTCCAATAGAGTTCGAAGCGTTCGGCGACCGCCGGGTCTTCGGGCTTGAGGCGGGCGAGGGATGCTTGAGAGGCCGGGTAGTCGAGCAAAAAGCATGGCGTGGGCCGCCCGAGGTTGGGCTCCACCTTTTCGACCATGTCGATGTCGAAGCGGTCCTGGTCGGGGTTCGCGCTCGGCTCCCATCCCGCGAAACGGGAAAACGCCTCGCGCACCGTGAGGCGTCCCCAACTCCCTTCCACCGCCACCCGATTCCCCCGGTGGGGCCACTCCCCGACGAGCCCCACCGCCTTGCACACAAACCGGAGAAGCCCCTCGCAGTCCTCCTGGAGCGCCGTGTAATCGGCGTCCAAGCGGTACCATTCGAGGAGGGTGAATTCCGGGTGGTGCAACCGTCCAACCTCTCCGCGGCGGAATACGGGGGAGATTTGAAAGATTTTTTCATAGCCGGCTGCGAGCAGGCGCTTCATATAGACTTCCGGGCTCGGGAGCAGGAACCATCCGTCCGCCGGAATCGGGTCTATGTGAAGCTCGGGGATCGGAGCGGGGCAGCGCACTGGGGTTTGAACTTCCAGAAAACCGGATTGCGAGAAAAACTCCCGGACCGCTCCCAGCGCACGGCAGCGCAGCTCCAGCCGCGCGCGCCTGGATGCAGGCCCCTCCGGCTCCTCCGGGGGGTGCATCACCCCTTGACCCTTTCCACGTAGGCCCCGGTGCGGGTGTCGAGCTTGAGCATCTCGCCTTCTTCAATAAAAAGCGGCACATTGAGGACAAGCCCGGTTTCCATGGTCACCGGCTTGGTGGCGCCTGAAGCCGTGTCGCCCTTGATGCCGGGGTCCGCCTTCATCACCCTGAGTTCGACGAAGTTCGGAAGGTCGATTCCGATCGGGCGCCCCTCGAAGAGAAGCATTTCGACTTTCAGGTTTTCCGTCAGGAAATTCGCCGCGTCGCCCACCTGGGCTTCCGGAACTTCGATCTGTTCATAAGAGCTGGTGTTCATGAAGCAGAACTTATCGCCCGCCCGGTAGAGGTATTCCATCTCTTGCTCCTCCATGTCGGCGGCGTTGAACTTGTCGCCCGAGCGGTAGGTGCGGTCGAACTGAATGCCCGTAATCATGTTGCGGAGGCGGCATCGGTAGAGGGCCTGCCCCTTTCCGGGCTTTGAAAATTCAAAGTCCACGACGAGGTACGGCTCCCCGTCCATTTCGAGCTTCAGCCCTTTTCTCAATTCACCAGCCGTTAAAACCGTTCCCATTGGTCTATCCTTTCTTGTTGAATCTTTTTGGTTGATGCCATAATAATGTGAGCCAGTCGGATGGGTCAAGATGCTTTGGCTCAAATACACGACGATTACATATGCGAGACGCGCCCGATCGAGGAAACGTTGCGCCCGAAGGGGGCCGTCGCTCAAGGATTTGCATGTTTTTCGCCCGCCCCGCAGATGCATGAAAGAGAAGCGCGTCCAATCCCACTGGATTAGAGTCGGGAAATACAGCGAGATGCTTTTTGTAAACGAACCATTGCAAAGGTGGAATGGAAGGAGGATTTTAATTTATGAGCAGTATTATTAATGTGAAGGCGAGAGAGATTCTGGATTCCCGTGGAAATCCCACGGTGGAAGCCGAGGTCGAGCTGGATAGCGGGTACGTCGGAAGGGCCGCCGTGCCTTCGGGGGCGTCGACGGGGTCGCGCGAGGCGTTGGAGTTGAGGGACAAGGACGCGGGGCGCTTCATGGGTAAAGGCGTGCTTCAGGCCGTCCAGAATGTGAACGACGAGATCGCTCCAAAGGTCATCGGGTTCGATGCCAGAGACCAGGTCCTGCTGGACCGCTTCCTGATTGCACTCGACGGGTCCGAGATGAAGAGCAACCTCGGGGCCAATGCGATCCTTTCCGTCAGCATGGCGGCTGCGAGAGCGGCGGCGGATGAAAGCGGCCTTCCGCTCTATCGCTACCTGGGAGGCGTTGCGGCCAACACCATGCCGACCCCTCTCATGAACGTTCTGAACGGCGGGGCGCATGCGGACAATAACCTCGACATCCAGGAGTTCATGATCGTCCCTGCGGGGGCGACCACTTTCCGGGAAGCGCTGCGGATGGGCGTCGAGACATTCCATAACCTGAAGAAGGTGCTGAAGGACAAGGGGCTCAACACCGCGGTGGGCGACGAGGGCGGCTTCGCGCCCCGGTTGAACTCGAATGAGGAGGCGATGGAAGTGCTCATGCGCGCCATCGAGGCGGCAGGCTACGAACCGGGGAAAGATATCTTCATCGCACTGGACGCGGCCGCGAGCGAGTTTTACAAAGACGGCGCCTATCAGATGGACGCCGAGGCCAAGCCCCGCAAGAGCGTGGAGGAAATGGTCGGATATTATGAGGCGTGGGTGGGAAAGTACCCTCTGATTTCGCTCGAGGATGGCATGTCGGAAGACGACTGGGCGGGCTGGAAGGCGCTTACGGAGAGGATCGGGGGCAAGGTGCAGCTTGTCGGCGACGACATTTTCGTGACGAACACGAAGATCCTCGCCAAAGGCATAGCCGAAAGGGTCGCAAACTCCATCCTCATCAAGCTGAACCAGATCGGGACGGTTACGGAGACCATCGAGGCGGTCAAGATGGCGCACAGGGCCGGGTACAAGGCAATTATTTCGCACCGCTCGGGCGAGACGGAAGACACCTTTATCGCGGACCTTGCGGTTGCGACCGGAGCGGGCCAAATCAAGACGGGATCGCTATCGAGGACGGACCGCATAGCCAAGTACAACCAGTTGCTCCGCATCGAGGAAGAACTTGGAGACACGGCGGTCTACAAGGGAATTGCAGCCTTCGGAAGATAATCCGCGGAGGTTTTTTCGACTAACGCTTGACAGCGGCCCGATTTTACAGTAGAAGAGAAGACCTAATCGAAGGCGGCATACCCAAGTGGTAAGGGACCGGTCTGCAAAACCGTTACTCAGCGGTTCGAATCCGCTTGCCGCCTCCATGAAAATCAGAAGGGGACGGGCATAATCGCTCGCCCCCTTTATCGTCTTCGAGCCCCACCTGTTTTTTCGTTGCAGCGTCCTTTTCATACGTTGACTCCCAAGGCATAAGGAGATCCAATGAGCAGGCAGCATTTTTTTGTCGCAGCGGCGGCGTTGTGCGCCCTGTATGGCGCGGCGTTCGCGGGCGGCGGATGGTGTGTGGATTCTGGAGATTCCCTGTGTTCGGGGCGCTGCGAAAGGCCCACCGAGCAAATCGTGAGCGCGGCGCAACACGGGGATGTCCGCTGCGCGGCGGCCCTTGCTTACATGTATGAAGCCGGGGTCGGGACGGAGAAAGACTATTCGCTTGCCGCGCAGTGGCATCGGAAAGCGGCGGAGGGGGGAGACGCAGGGTCGGAGTACAGGCTTGGACGGTTGCTGCAGATGGGCGGGTGGGGGCTTCGCTCCAACTACGGAGAGGCGCTTGAATGGTATCGCAGAGCGGCGGCCCATGGCGTCCCGGAGGCGAAATGCAGCATCGGATACATGTACGAAAACGGGCTCGGCGTCGTGAGAGACCTGGATGAGGCCATCAAATGGTACAAAGCGGCGGCGAAGGAAAACGTGGCGGACGCGGGGGATTCCATCGCGCGGCTCACGCACTCCGGAACGATATTTTCGACGCCTCCTCCCAAGTGAGAAGCCTGCGGTTCGGCGTCGAATTGACAGCAAGTTGGCGGAGCGCCGGCATTGCGGCTGCAGCAGCCGTTGCGCCGGGCTCCTCCGGGTGAGCGGACGGCCGGATTATGCGTTGAGCTGGCGAGTCCAGTCCACGAGGCTTTCGAGGAGTTGGCCGATCAGCTCTTTCGTTTTTTCGTCGGTGAGGTTTCCTTCGGCGTCGAATTTCGAGGATGCCGTCGCGATCATCACTTCGGGCCGGTTCACGGGGTGCATGTCGAGGAAAACGAAGACCTGCCGTAAGTGATATTGCGCGCGCGCCGTCCCGAGCGTCCCGATAGACGCGCCCATGACGGCCACCGGCTTTCCCTCCCAGGCGCTGTCTCCGTAGGGCCTGGAGCCCCAGTCAATTGCGTTTTTGAGGACGCCGGGGATCGAGTAGTTGTACTCGGGCGTCGCGATAAGGATGGCGTCCGCTTCGCGAACGCGCCTCTTCAATTCGAGGACTTTGGCGGGCGGATTGGCTTCGTCGTCCTGGTTGAACGGGGGAATGCCCTCGAGGTCGAAAATTTCTATGTCAGCGCCTTCCGGCGCAAGGGCCTGTGCGGCTCTTATCGCTGCGCGGTTGTAAGATCCGCGCCTGAGGCTCCCCGCAATCGCGAGCACCTTTATGGGTTGGGTTGCAGCTGTTTCGTTCATGAAGAATCCTCCCTGGCGCATGGCAAGGCAACGGTCAATTGCAATCCGCCTCCGTAATGGCGGCGTTCTTCCCTGTCGGGCGATAAAACATCGAACGACTATGCGCTAAGTTAAATCCGGAATGCGCTCTGTCAACCCCCGCGGGGGGGATGATGCAGGAGGACGGGCGCACGCTCACGCCCTGTTCAGGCGCTAACCGCGTCGGGCGTCGCCGTTTTTACTCGCCTGTCCAAAACGCTTCGAACCACTCCGGCCAATTGACTCATGCTGAGCGGCTTCATGACGAATTCCGATATGCCGAGATCTTTCGCCGCCTTTTCCGTGATCCTCTCGCTGTATCCCGTACAGAGGATGACGGACGCGCCAGGCTGAATCCGGAGGGCTTCGGCGGCGAGTTCCGCGCCGGTCATGGTCGGCATCGTGTAGTCCGTTATGAGCAGGTCGAACGCATCCGGCTGCGTGCGAAGGAGTTCCAGGGCATCCACCGGTCTGGTCCTCGCGGTCACGTGATATCCCAATTGGTCCAGAAGCCGCGCGGTGAAATTCGTCATCATCTCCTCGTCGTCCACAAGCAGGATGCGCTCACTTCCTCCGACCGGCCTTGGCGTCATTTGGACGAAGGGCTCGTGCGGCATGTCCACGCACGGGAAGTAAACATCGAAGGTGGAGCCCCCGCCCACCGCGCTTGCGACCGTAATCGCCCCATCGTGGCGTTTGACGATTCCATGGACGACGGCGAGCCCCAAGCCGCTGCCTTTGCCCACCTCCTTGGTGGTGAAGTAGGGGTCGAAGATGCGCTGGAGCATTTCGCCGTCCATTCCGCACCCGGTGTCCGAGACGCTGAGCTTCATATAATGTCCCGGCTTGACGTCCATGAGGGAAAGCTCCACGAGATCTTCATCCTCCAGATGGACGCTTGTGAGGGAGACGTCGAGGATTCCCCGGTCGTTCATGGCGTGGGCGGCGTTTGTGCAGAGGTTGAGCAGGACCTGGTGGATCTGGGTCGCATCGGCCATGATCGCGCCCTTCCAGATATTTTGCCTGAGCTGGATCGTGGTTGGCAGGGAGGCCCTCAGGAGCTTCAGCGCCTCCTTGACTATTGACCCGACATCGAGAGGCGCCATGCGCTGCTCGCGCCCATGTCGGCTGAATGCGAGAATCTGCCGGACGAGATCTCTTGCGCGAAATGCCGCGTGGAGCACCTGCTCGAGGTCCGAGCGAAGGGGAGAAGATGGCGGGACAGTGTTTATGGCCATCTCCGTATAGCCGATAATGGGGGATAGAATGTTGTTGAAGTCGTGCGCTATTCCACCCGCGAGCGTGCCGATGGCTTCCAGCTTTTGAGATTGCCGCAGCTGGGTCTGCAGGCGCATTTTTTCTTCCTCGGCCATCTTACGGTCGGTGATGTCTCTTATGGATTCTATGGCCCCTACGATGTTGCCCATGCTGTCCCTCAGCCTGGATGCGGTCGCCGCGAGGTAGGCCCCCTTGCCCCCGTAGGTTTGGGGAACGAAGACTTCGCCCCATAGTTTGTCGTCGCGCCAGTTCATGGCATCGTATTTGGGCGTTCCCGCTTCCTCGTTGGAATCGAGGACCAGGTCGATAAGGATGGGCCTGCGCTCCCCGTAAAAGGGCAGGGCGTATTCATAGCCCCCCTTTCCTATCATTTTGTCCTTGAGAACGCCTGTCATTTCCTCGATCGAGCGGTTCCATGCGATGACCTTTCCGTCGCGATCGATGACGAAGGTCGGGTCCGGGAGGAACTCGATGATGGCGTCAAGGCGCCTCAACGCTTCCCTCAGCGCCATGCCCGCTTCTCTGTGCTCGGTCACGTCGGTCAGCGTCAGGATTACACCGGAGGAACTCTTGCCATCGCAGCCGGTCATTCGCTGCATACGGACGTGGAAGTCTATTTTTCCATTACGCGTCTGCAACCGCTGGTGCAGGGCAGCCTGTGGATCGCCGCTTCCGGCGAATTCTTCAAGGAGCGGCAGAAGCTGGAAAAGCGGGCGCCTCTCCAGGTCTATCGCAGCGTCTCCGCGGGGGACGCATCCGTCGGGGTCCTCCATTCCTTCACGCCCATCCTGATGGGGCGCCGCCGCCAACTCCGCCATCAATTCCTTTGCGGCTATGTTCATGTTGTCGATGCGCAGGTCTTCCGTCAACAATATGACGGGGTGTGGGATATTTTCAAATATTGTTAGGTATTTGTTATCGTTGAGAGTATTGCCTTCTCTGAAGGCGGGCGTCTCCGAGGGGGAATGCTCTCTGTGCTTGATGGCGCATTCCGCAAGCATTCCCATTTCGACCCTGTCGAAGAAACGATCGATAATGCGCTTGCATCGCTCATAGCTTTCCCATGGAAGTCTGGCTTCCGCAGCGACTTCTATATAAAACCGCCTGTAGTGCTTGATAATCTCCATGAGCGAGAGAGGATCGCCCCCATGCTCCCGGAGACGTTGCATCTCTCCGGCCCCAAACTTAGCGACTGGGTCATTAGCGCAGCCGCCGCCCGCGTCCGATTCCCTGAAGACCTTCGCGTTCTCGCAATACTTCGTAAGGAGCGAAGTCAATTCGGATACTTGAGCCCGCCGCGCCTCCTCGTCCAAAGGACTTCCATTGATGACGCCTAGCCTGACCGCATAGTCCGCAGCGGTTCGGAGCAGTTCGTCTTCCGCCGCCGCCACAGCATTGATGAAAGTGTCCATTGGGATGCCTTTCGCGCTCAAAACGCGCGCCCGATATATTGTGCACTCTGTTGATCGCTGGTGATTGCCGGTGCAATTATGCAAAGTTCGTGACAATTTAGACGCTTCATCGACCGGGATGCTTCGATATCCGGAGGTTGAAAGCTTGAATGTATGATTAGTCCTACAAGACTGTCTGCTGAAACAGACAACCCGAGGGTGGAAAGAAGGGGGATTTTATCCTTTTATAAATATAAAATATTGAATATTCAGTATAAAAATACTATGGCGCAGCTCTTGCTGAATCTCCCGGCAGAACGGCGCAGCGCTGCATGCAGTTCGACGATCGTCGACCCCGTCCATCCGGATCTACGGTGAAGGCTTGTATGACGGAACCGAAACTTTGTCCAACAAAGCGAATTATGGAGGAAACAATGCGCAGCAAGACAATTGCGGGAATAATTGGCCGCCTGACAGCGTTTACGCTCGTGACGGCGGGGTTGTTGGTGATCTGCTTCATCTCGCAAGCGGGGGCGACCACTGTGCTCAGTGACAGCGGCTTCATCGCCAACGCCGAAACCCGGACCTATGAAATGGTGTTTGACAGTTCTTCGACAAGCGATTCCACCATAGAGTGCCTGGCTACACTCGCCGACCTGAGCGCCGATTCGCTTGGATTCGACTTCCTGGCGCTTTTCATCACCACAGCCGATCACCTGTTGGGATACGTGGTGGGTTCGGGCAGCGTCGCTTTCGATGCGACCCCAGGCGTCACCTACTATGCCAACCTGATCGGGATCACTTCCGCGCCTCTTTATTACGGCCTTTTCGGCGTAAAGGTCGACACCGTCGATGCAGACGCTGTCCCCATCCCGGGGTCCCTCCTGCTACTCGGTTCTTCGCTGGTGAGCCTGGGGTTCTACAGAGGGAGAAACAGGATGCCTCTCTAGACGTCGCGGGCGTTACGGAGGACGCGCCGCAACGCTGGGCGGCGTGAGTCCTCTCCGCGCGCCGGATGGATGGACCGGGTGAGAGTCGTTCGCAGTTGCGCCGAAAACCCTACGTTCCCTCGGCGGAGCCCGCATCGGGTTCCGCCGAAACAGATTTCCCGCCTATTGATGCTCGTCCATAATCCGAATAAGGATTCGTTGAGCGCTGTTTAGTAGGGCGTAAGACTCTCGCAACCTTCTTCCGTGACGAGGATTGTCTGTTCGAACTGCGCCGAGAGCGATCCATCGCGAGTAACCGCCGTCCAATTGTCGGACAGGATGTAGAGCGCCTTGTCTCCCAAGTTTATCATGGGCTCAACCGTGAACACCATCCCCGGCGCCAATGGGACGCCATGGCCTCTTCTGCCGTAGTGGGGGACCTGAGGGGCTTCATGGAAGTCGAGTCCGACGCCGTGGCCCGTGTACTCCCGGACGACAGAGCAGCCTTCTCCTTCGGCGTATTTCTGAATCGCCCAGCCGATATCGCCGATGGTGTTGCCGGGCCGCACCATGGAGAGGCCTTCGTCGAGGCTCCGGCGGGCGACCGATGTGACCTTGCGCGCGTCAGGCCCGGGCTCTCCGGCGAAGAAGGTCATATTTGCGTCGGCGTAGTAGCCGTTCAGGATGGTGGTCACGTCGACGTTGACGATGTCGCCCTCCTCAAGCATGCGTTCTCCGGGGATGCCGTGGCATATGACTTCGTTCACGGAAACGCAGACGCTCTTGGGAAACCCCTTATAGTTGAGAGGCGCGGGGATTCCCCCGTGGTCCAAGGTGAAGTCGTGCACCAAGGTGTTAATGAAATCCGTCTTGATGCCGGGCTTGATCTGGGGCCCCACCATGCGCAACGTTTCCATCACCAGTTGGCCCGCCTTCCGGATGCCTTCGACGTCCTCGGGCTTCTTGAGCCGTATCCTGTACCTGTCCAGATAAAGCTTTCCTATATCCATTGGCTCCGGAGCCTCCTTGCCGAGACAGCACTTCTTGTACTTTAGTCCGCTTCCGCAGGGGCACGGGTCGTTGCGGCCCACCCTGCCCGTCGAGTTTCTCATCGCTTTTCCTCACGCCTTCCTGCATCTCGTCCTGTCGAACCCCTTCCTGCCGGCGTCTAGACCGGAATGGCGGCAGTTTCCCACAGGAGCCCTGAAAGCTGGCATTCTTATTTGCGTCGCCCTTCCCCGGGAGACACATTCATTATAACTCATCCATCTGGATTTTTCATCCCGCCTTCTGCATTTCAAGACGCGGGGAGGGGGACGAGACCGTTCCGTTTTTATATTTCCGTTTGAATAATCCGGCCGCTTTGCTAGTATCGGCGCGATAAGGCGTGTGTTGGATTTTTCATTGTTGGCATGCGGGACTTCCGTTGTTTCTTCCACTGTTTTTTGCGGAGCGAGGATTAATCTTCACGAAGAGGAGGACTTGAAATGCTGAACAAGAGCTATTCCAAAACGGGGCGGGTGTGCCGCGTGACATTTGAACACCGTCCGGAGACTGACGCGGGGGCCGTGGCGCTCGTGGGGGAGTTCAACGGATGGAACCCGAAGGCAACCCCCATGAAGCGCCGGAAGGACGGGCGTTACAGCGTCACCATCTCCATGAATTCCGGAAGGGACTACCGATTCAGGTATTTGCTCAACGGCGAGCGGTGGGAAAACGATTCTGAAGCCGACGCATATGCGCCGAACGACTTTGGCACGGACGACTGCGTGGTCAACGTCTGATCGTGCGCTTCACTACGGGGCGCTCGCCGGGGAGCGCCCGAAAGCCCAAAAGGGCTTCATGAAGATTCAGAAACGCCGCAGCCGGTCCGGACGGGGGGGCCTGCGGCCGTCAAAGAAATCGCAATCCTTATAATACCTGAGATCTTCCAGCCAGATGCGAAAATAGCGCTTGTCCAGGCGGACCATCCGGAAAAGGCCGAGCGGGTCGTTTACGGCGCGCAGGAGTGGGCCGAAGAGTTCGGAGGGGTCACGGAAACACTCCCAGTCGCACTGGAAGCAGTCGGTGGCGGGGAGAGGTCCGTCGGGCGGCATGTCCCAGAATTTTCCGAAGCTTTCATTTCCCCGGTAGCCGCAGGGGTAGGCGTTTCCGTCTCTCGAGTCGATGAAGAAGTAGTCTATCCCGCCACGGCAGGGGTGCATGATGGTTGGCTGTCCCGCATAGTGTTTGTGAAGCGCATATAACGAGGCGCGGGGGGAGAATATTCGGATCTGGGACCGGAACTCGGGTATGGTTTCCATGAGGGCCCTGAAAAGGAGAGATTTTTCCTCCGGGCTGAACCGAACGATGCGGTCGGTTGACGTTGCGGCGTAAACCGACTGAAGCGCATCGCCGTCGCTTTCTTCATCCACGCTCATGGGGTAGCAGGTGTTTACGATAGTGAACCCGAGCCCGATCACAAAGCGGTAAAACCTCCTGAAACCTTCCCGCATCTCGCCATGGAATGCCTCGAGGTAGTCTTTTCCCCGGCCCGCCGTGGAGGGATGAGCGAAGAGCGCTGATTTTTCATCGCCGTTTCCGGAAATGTTCCTGTTGATTCCCAGGTTCGCCGAGGGGTAGAGCCCCGCTTCGTGGAAGATGGGAATCGCTTTCTCGATGCCCGCTATAATGCCTGGGAAGCCGCGCATCGTCTCGTGCACCGATGGCACGGAGGAATCGATGCTGATCCAGAAATTGCGCAGAGGAGTGGAGGCGAGCGCCTCGGCCATCCGCCGCACCTTGGACCGGAAGCCGGGACGGTCGGAGTTCGCGAAGACGAACCCGTTCGTGCCCGTCCGGATGAATTCGACGCCCGCCCGCCCAGCGTAATGAATAAGCTGGATGAGGTCATCGAAGAGCAGGAGCGGCTCCCCCCCGGTGAAGGAAAGCACCTTCACGCCCTTTTCGGCGGCGCTATCGATGATGCGTTTAATGTCGTCGCTGGACAGCCTTGTGCGTCGGAAGGGTTCCGTGACCCGCATTCCGCATTGGGGGCAGCGCGCGTTGCACTTGTCGGTCATTTGGATGACGAGTTGCCCCGGGGTTTTCCCGCGGCGGAGCGTCAGCAGGTTCTTATATGCATCCACGCCGTTTTCCTTGCCCCGGCGGCGCCCTCCGTTGGGAGGGACGACCGTCAGGCGCAGCGGGCAAACTGTTTGCCGCAGTGGTATTGGAGAAAGAAATCGGCCCCCTCCTTGCCCATGTATTTTTCCAGGGCCTTGAGGTTGGTGCGCGTCAGATCGACCATGATGAGGACGTCCATCACGTTGCTGAAATTGCGGTCGATGGTGAAGCCGAGAAAGTCCCCGCCGAGTTTCATATAATGCTTGAGCAGTATGGGAATGCCTTTCTGGTCCGTTTCGATGTCGGATATTACTTCCGAGAGATCCTGAAAATCGTGGAGCAGCGTGCAGGCGTCCCTGAGCTTCCTTCCGCCCCGCAACACGCCCGCCATGGGGCAGTTGCCCTTTATGAGGCGCGCCAGTTCGCTCTGGCGCGAGTTCTGCTTTGAAAAGGCGGCGATGAGCTGCCGGGATATGGAAAGGTAGTTGTTGCTGATGCTAACCGGCCCGATAAGGGTCTTGTACTTGGGGTGCAGGGTGACGAAACGCCCAATTCCCTTCCAGAGAAGCATGAGCGGCTGGTAGGTCCTCTGGTGCTCGGGGCGCACGAAGGACCTTCCGAGCTCGAGCGCCGGACCGATGCGCTCGAGGAACTGCTGCGGGTAGTCGAAAAGCGTGCTGGTGTAGAGTCCCTTGCGGCCATGCGCTTCGAGAATCCGGTCCGACGGGCCCAGACGGTAGCCGCCTACGACTTCGTTGGCCTGCTTGTCCCAAAGGAAAAGGTGGATGTAGTAGGGGTCGAAGCGGTCGGTGTCGATGGCGTTGCCCGAGCCTTCTCCGACATCGCGAAAAGTGATCTCGCGGAGTCTTCCGATTTCCTGAAGCAGGTGAGGGATTTCATCCGCCTCGGCGTGGTAGACCGCGAACCTGTCGGTTTCGGCAAGAACCCGATCCGGGGGAATCCCGCGTATTTCCTCGGTGAGGAGGTGGGGGGGCTGGGGTGGAGCAATCGATTGCCGCCACATCTGCGGCTCCGGTTCATAACGCGTCGCGCCTCCAGGCTTTTTTTCGCTTTCTCCCCCGCGTTTTCCTAGCATGTAGGTCCTTAGGCGCAGATAGTCCGTCATGGACCCGTCTTCGAGCTTGCTCAGTTTCTCGAAGGAAATGGGCTTCCCAACCTGTATCGGTATGGCCTTGTTGCTCTTGTTGAGCATTTCCCGTGGGAGCATGAGGGTCCTCAGAAGAGGATGGACAAGGCCAAGGAGTTGGAACAGCCTGCTGTTGGCGCCTCCAAAGAAGAGGGGGAGGACCGGAGCCTTGGTTTTTCTAATGATCCGCGCGATGGTGTTGCTCCATTTGGGATCGCTGATCTCCCGTTTGCGCAATTGCAGATGCGACACTTCACCTGAGGGAAAAACCCCCAGCATCCCCCCGGATTCCACCCAGGATATGGCCTCCCTCAGCGGGGCGATGTTGGCCCGGATGGAGCCCTTTCGGCCAAAAGGGTCCACGTAGAAAAAGGACTCCCGGAATTCCGGTATGTTCAGGGAGCCGAGCATGTAGTTCGCCAGAATCTTCGCGTCCGGCCTGACCGAACGCAGGAGGGCGGCAAGGGCGATTCCCTCCGCCGCGCCGTAGGGGTGGTTTGCAACGACGATCAACGGGCCGGTTTGGGGAATCCGGGCGTAGTCCGCATCCGATATTTCATAGCGGATGTTCATCGATTGCAGAACCTTGTTGAAAAAGCAGCTATCGTCCGTTCGCTGCTGAACTCTCGCGTAGATTTCATTGAGCCTTTTGAGGAGCAAGAGGCGCTTAAGGATGGATGTCTTGATGAACGATCGCATTCCCGACGGTGCATTATGGATTAAGCCGATGTTAAGCTCAGCCGTACTGGCAAGGTTATGTGTCGCCAAAGCAACAACCCTCCGCTTTTTCTGTTTCTTCTTCTGGCTCCAAAACGCCGGACGCCCTTCGACCGAATGGCGTCTCTCCTTATGAAGGAGAATTGTTGCGGTTCCGAGTAATAACTGTGAAAAAACGGTGAAATATTTCTCTTGGAGGGAACTATGGTTTGAGAATGCGGTTGGCGGAGCCATCGCCATCGCCGTGAGCGAGTGCGCCGGAGCGGTTGAGCGTCGCAAAAAAGCATAGACCGCCAGCCGCGAGGTAAAGGTAATAGGTGAAAAAGCGCCACAGGGCCAAAATCACGCCGATAGCGGACATGGGGGCAAAGTTCTGGAGGATGAGCGACATGAGAACTTCGACGCCTCCGCCTCCGCCCGGGATCACGAAGAGAAACGACGCAACGAAGAGAAAGCACTGGACGAAGATGAGCGAAAGGGGGCTTCCGGACGTTCCGAACGCCATGAGGATGAGCGGAAGCATTCCGTAGCGGCAAAACCATTGACAGTTGGCGAGCAGGAAATTGAGGGCGAGGACCCGCTTGTGGCGGCGGAGCAGAAAGAGCGTTATTTCTTTCGCCTCGTACACATTCCGCCGAAGTTTGGCGCGCAGCCAGCGGAAGCGCGCCGGGAGCCGGAGGCGGCCGCCGAGGGCGCTATGGCCGATCATAACGCCAACCCTTCGCATCCAGCCTCTCTTCCAGTAGAGGACGGCGGCAAGGAACAGCAGCGCTCCGATGAGGAAGGGAGCGACGGTCTTAATCATCACGGTCGTCTGCCGGAGCGGTTCGTCCCATGCGGGGTCCCTTGAAATCTCGAAGAGCGCAAAGGGTGTGAAAAGCGTAAAGAAAAGCGCATCCACGGCGATGTCGGCGGCCAGGACGGATGCTCCCGCGGATAAGGGAACCCCTGTCAACCGGAGGACGCTGAGCATGACGATGGCTCCTCCAGACCCGGCGGGAGAAGCCGCTATGCCGAATTCCATTGAAAGGACCGCCGAGATCGCCTGCATGAGGTCCAGCTTGCAGCCGATGGCCCTTGCGAGCAACCAGATCCTCGCTCCCGTGCACAGCCAGGAGCAACAAGTCAGGGCGAACAGGGCGGGTATGTAGCGCAGGGGGAAATGCTTGAGGTGGTTCAGGGTTTCCCCTGATATTGTGAATGCAAAGACCGCGACGGTCGCCGCGCCCGCCAAGGCGGCGCCCCGGATGGCGTAGCGCAGCAGGAGTTTGGGCGTGATCTCGGTCTTTTTCTTCATTCCGCGGCGGAGTCAATCCTTGTTCACAGTCAGAGAATGCTGAAATTCGGGAAATGCAGCTGAAACATTCAAACGATATTAAATGTTTCGTTTGTTGCGGAATGGTGACGGTCGTGTGACTTTGGGGAGGCGGGCGGATGCCGGAGGCGCCCCATTCACCTCGCGCCCGCGCTTTTCGGCGAAAAGAGATAGGTGGAAAGCTGGGAAACCATCATGCCTGTCAGCATGAGGGCGCACCCGATGGCCCCCCTCGGGGAGAGGGATTCGCCGAGGATGAGCCAGCCGTCGAGGGTGGCGAACACCGCCTCCAGGCTGAGGATGATTGCGGCGTGCGCGGTGCTCGCGTCCTGCTGCGCCACCACCTGGAGGGTGTAAGCGACGCCGACGGAAATGAGTCCTCCGTAGAGGATGGGCATTGCCGCGCTCATCAAGGCGCCGAGGCTTATGGTCTCGGTGACGGCCGCAACGCAAAGGCTGAGGAAGGAGCACGCCATGAATTGGAGGAACGAGAGCAGGAGAGGATCCATCATCCGCGTGAAGCGGCCTATGATGATGAGGTGCCCGGCCCAGAAGAAGGCCCCGGCAAGCTCCAGGAAATCCCCCTTTGAGATGGAAAACTGCTCCGTGACGCTCAGCAGGTAAAGGCCGGCGAGCGCCGTAGCCGCTCCGAGCCATGTTCCCGCATCGGTGCGCTGCCTGAAGAAAAGCCCGAGAATCGGGACGATGACGAGATAGAGGCCGGTGATGAACCCGGCTTTCCCGGCGGTGGTGTAGAGCAGACCGACCTGCTGGAGCGTCGCCCCTAGGAAGAGCGCGAGGCCCGCCAGGGCGCCCCCCGTCAGCATGTCTTTGGCATGGGCTGAGTGCGGGGCGTCTCCCCGGCGGCGGGCGCGAATGCGCAGCACCGCCATGAGCGGCAGGAGCGACAGCCCCCCCATGGCGAACCTCACGCCGTTGAAGGTGAGCGGCCCGACATGCTCCATTCCCATGCGCTGGGCAACGAAACCCCCGCCCCATATGGCGGCGGTGAGGAGGAGCAATACGTCCGCCTTGATAGTTCGCATATTCATGATGTGGTGCAACCTCGATTGCGTTGGGTGGAATGGCCGAAAGAACGACAGGAGGGCGCCGCACTCCCCGTGATGGGGGGGGCGTCGTTCATGCTGTCGAGAAAACCCGCAAAGGGCGGCATGATATACAACAAGCCGTGGAATGTCAAAGCGCTTGCGAAAAGAGGCAGCAATTGAACCCCTGGGGGCGGGCGCGGGAATTTTATAATGAATCCGAAGATGGTTGACATCAGACGGTCTTTTGGCTAACGTCTATCGGGAATGACGCATTTTCATGCTGGTGGTCCACAATCAACCGTCGGATGCATGGCTGCACGACGGATTTTTTCGGAGCCCGAGCCGGGTGAAGCTGCTTCTTAGCATTATCCTCATAGTGGTTTCTTTTTCCGCCTGCTTTGTGGAGGATGTGTACATGCGCTTTTCTCCACCCCAACAGGGGCGGAAGGCGTATATCACCCTCCGGGCCGGGACCTCGTTCGACTTTGATCAGGCCAAGGCTTTCGGGAGCAAGAAAAACGTTGCTCTCATGCAGTACACGCCGCTCTATACGTACCTTCCGGACAGGGTGGAAACTGCTAAAAGAAAAATCCAAAATCTTTCTGCAAAGATAGCATCGCTCAAGACCGAATCGCCTGACGATGGAGCGGGGCTCGCCAAGTACATCCAGAAGGAATTCGGCGTGACGCTGACGCCTGAAACCGCTGCTTTCCTGCTGCGTTACGAAGGCGTGGCAAACCTCCTGGACGCCATCATGATGTTCGGAAGCTCGATGCTCCAGAGTGGAGTCGTTGAAGACCCGGCGCCGCTCAAGGGAAAACGCTCGATCGAGGTGCTTTTTCCGGAGCCCACGGGGGCGGTGGCCTATCCCGTGTCGGAGGTAATGACTCTAGACAACGCCAGGGATGACCTGCAGAAGAAGATCGTCATGGTTTTCTGGCAGGTCGACCGGCGGGCGCTCGATCCGGTCATCCAGTTGGCTGTCTCCGTCATTTCGCCCACTCTCAGGTACGACAAGGAAGAAAACGACCGGCGCATCGAGGAGATCGTGCGGCGTTATCCGTCAAAGGTCGTCTCCTACCGGGCGATGGACGTCCTGACTCCTTTCCTCGAGGTCATGAGCGACGAAGACGTGATGCTCCTTGCTGCCAGCGGGGAGGCGTCGGCGAAAGCGGAAGGGGGGAGCGCGCCATCGGTCTTGTTCGCGGTCGTTTTTATGGTGACGGCGTACAATCTGCTGCTGTCGAAGACCCTCATGCCGTGGCGGAGGAACGGTCCGCCGTGGACGCTGCTTCTCACGGTCCTCATCGTGACGGTCGTCCTGATGAAGGTCCTGCTGCTTTTTACGGTCATTCCGGTGTACGCCCTGCCTATCGCAATGCTGCCCATGCTGGTGATGCTGCTGCACCCGGAGCGGGCGTCGGCGACGCTGACGATGATCCTTGGGGTGGCGTTGACGAGCTTGTTTACAGGATCAACGCTGCGGATGCTTTTTTTTCTCGGATTTGCGGGGGCGTCGGGCATTCTCGCCTCCCCCATGGTGAGGAAACGGTCTCACATGGTGATCCCGTCGGTGGCCGTGGGTTGCGTCAATGTGGTGGTGGTTTTCTTTTCGGTGACCGACTGGGCGGCTGTAGCAAGATGGATCATGGATTTCGGGACAGCGGCGACGAATGCGCCTGGCTCGATGTGGAAGGCGATTCCGTTGGAGAATATGGGCTGGGCCATGGCGGGAGGGATTCTCGCGGGACCGGCGGCGCTCGCCGTTTTGCCCTTTTGCGATCTCTTCACGAGCACCGCTTCGGCTTTCAGGCTGAACAAGTACAATGATCTTGACAACCCGCTGATGAAGGACCTTCTCACGAAGGCCCCGGGAACGTACCAGCACACCATGACGGTGGCGCACCTTGCACAGGTGGCGAGCGACGCGATAGGGGCCAATTCCCTGCTCGTGCGGACAGGGGCGTACTACCATGACGTCGGGAAGATGCTGGACCCGAGATGTTTCGTCGAAAACCAGTTCGACGGCGTGAACGTGCACAATGAAATTGCTCCGGAGCAGAGCTTCACGCTTATTCTGGGGCACGTTGTGAACGGAATGCGACTGGCGCGGGAATCGGGGCTTCCGGAGGCGCTTGTCGATTTCATCCCGCAACACCACGGGACGCTGCTGGTGGAGTTTTTTTACGACAAGGCGTGCAAAGCCGCCGCTGACGGAGGAGAAGCTCCTCGTGAAGAGGCCTTCAGGTATCCGGGACCGAAGCCGCAGAGCGTTGAAACCGCCATACTGATGATCGCCGATGCAGTGGAAGCGGCTTCCCGCTCCATCCGGGAGCCGACCAGGGAAAAGGTCGAGGGCCTGGTGCGCCACATCATGCGCAAACGGATCACGGACGGCCAGTTTGACGAATGCAACCTCTCCACCAGGGAAATCGCCAAGATCACGGAAGCGCTGGTTGAAGCGCTGATGGCATCCCTTCACACGCGTGTGGAATACCCCTGGCAGAGGGAGCCGAAGAACGAGGAGAAGGCTTCGGACGCCTGAGCCGCTGAATGGCGTTGGGGTCGAGCCGTGGGCGATTGAATCCCTTTATTTTCCGCAACCCTAGCAGTGCGGAGAGTCATTTCGCATCTTCCCCGGACTCTGTTTATTTCCTTTCCCCTATGTGGTATTAAGACGTCGAAAGATGCATGCGGCGCCGCTTCCTGCGCCGATTCATACGTAGATCCCGGAATCGTGAAGGACAAACGGATGGGATTCCTTGATGGAGTGATGGATGCTCCCGCTTCCGAATACGCTTTGCGTCAGCGCATTTACGAGCTCGAAAGCCGCCTCTCGGAACTGAAGGAGCGTGAAGACAGGCGTCTCAGGTCCTTTGAAGCGGCAGTGGACGCATTCCTGATCCACGACCTGGACGGGCGCATCGTGGACGTAAACGGTTCTGCGTGCGAGTTGCTGGGCTATCGCCGCGAGGAGTTGTTGCGTTTATCGATAGCCGATATCGAGTGCGGGTTCACGTGGGAAGAGTTGCGAACCGCCTTGGGTGGAGCGGACGCCGGCCGGCGCATGCGTTGTCCTGGGCTTGTGCGGTGCAGGGGGGGAGAGTGCGTCCCCGTCGACGTACACGCCAACTGCTTCGATTGTGGAGGGCGGCGTTTCGTGCACGCCGTATTGCGGGATGAGCGCCGCGGCCGTTGTGAATGCCCTGCTGGAAGCGATCCCGACAATTATAAGGATATCTTTGACAACATTGCCGTCGGAGTGTTCCAGAGCACGCTTTCTGGAAGGTTTCTGCGGGTGAATCCGGCTCTTGCCCGTATATTGGGCTACGGTGATGCGCGGGAGGCGCTGGAGGAGGTTCGCGACATAGCCGGGATGATCTACATTGAGCCGGAGCGGCGCGATGAGATCATACGGAGCGTTTGTGGAAGCGGGGTGACGGAACGCTTCGATGTGCGTTTCCGCGGGAGGGACGGAGAGGAATGGCATGCGAATGTCGTCCTGCGCATGGTGTACGATGCCGAAGGGAAGCCCTTTTATCTGGAGGGGGTGGTCGAGGACGTCACCGAGCGCCAGAAAACCCAGGATGCGCTCCGGAGCGTGAAGGAAGAGCTTGAGCTAGAAAACACGATGCGGACGATCAATCTCGTTGTCGCCAACGAGCGCCTGAAGCGAGAGATCGAGGAGCGGAAGAAGGCCGAAGCGGAGCTGATGGAAAGCGAAGAGCGGTTCCGGGCGATCTTCGAGAGCGCGGAGGACGCGATTTTGGTCAAGAACCTGCGCCGGGTTTATACACATGTCAATCCGGCGATGGGCCGCCTTTTGGGGATGCCCATCTCGGAGTTGATCGGGCGCCGCGTGGAAGATTTCCTCAGCCTGCTGGATGAAGCGGCCAGCCTGTGGGACCAGGACACCCATGTGCTGCGGGGCGAGGTGGTGAAGGCGGAGACGCCCCTTTCACTCGGAGAGAGGCAGGTGGTGCTGAATATCATCAAAGCGCCTCTGCGTGACGATGCGGGCAATATCATCGGCATATGCGGCATAGCCCGGGACATCACCGAGTGCAAGCTTGGCGAGGAAAGGATGCGCCAGAGCGAGCGCAGACTCCGGTCTTTGGTGGAGAATTCCCTCGTTGGAATCATGATTGTCACAAACCGCAGGGTTGTGTTTTGCAATCAGGAGATGGAGAAACTGCTTGGGACGAGTCCGAGGAACCTGGATTCGGGGGAGCGCGGTTTCCAAACGAAGAACCTCGCCAAGCTTCTCAGGCTCTACAGGAGTGTTGTCGGCGGAAAGTCGAAAGTGCTGGATGAAGAGTTGGAACTGCTCCGTTCGGAAGGAACTGGCCAAGGGGCCTCCACAAAGTGGGTTCATTGCCGGGCAAGCTTGATCGAGTGCAAGGGGCGGGAGTCGGTGCTCTTCAATATAATGGACGTCACGAAACTGAAGGAGTTTGAACAGCTCCTGCGCATAGAAGACAAGATGACTTCCCTCGGGCATGTAGCGGCTGGGATTGCTCATGAGATCCGCAACCCGCTGACCGGCATCAATACTTACCTGCATTCCCTGAGGAGACTCCTCGGCGCTGGGGTGGGGGATGAAGAGGCTGTTCGGATGGCGCAGAACATCATCGAGGAGATCCGGTCGGCTTCCGGCAGGATAAACACGGTGATCCGCAGAGTGATGGATTTTTCAAAACCCAGCCTGCCGCAGTTCGCGCTTCTTGATATGAACGATTGCATAGACGATGTGCTTGCGCTTTCCGCGGCGACGTTGCGCAAGCGGTCGATCCAGGTGGACAAGAGGCTCCGCCGGGGATTGCCCAAGTGCCATGCGGACCGGCAGATGATGGAACAGGTGCTCATGAACATCGTTACGAACGCGGCCCACGCCATGAAGTCCTCGAAGGGGCCTCGTACCTTAAGAATCAAGTCCGACGGGGAGGACGGAGCGATCCTTGTAAGCATTTCCGATTCTGGCCCAGGCGTTCCGGAAGAGCTGCGGAAGAAGATCTTCGATCCCTTTTTTACAACGAAAAGCAATGGGGCGGGCATAGGGCTCAGTATCAGCCAGAGGATCATGGCAGACCATTTGGGTTCGCTCCTGGTGGGGGAGAGCTCCCTGGGGGGGGCGAAATTCACTTTGAGAATGCCTGCCTACGCCCACGTCGAGCGGGATGACGAGTGAGATGAAATACTGCATTTTTGTGATCGACGATGAGCCCAGTGCAAGGAATGGCATAACGCTCAGCCTGAGTGCGGACTATGACGTGCACGGTTTTGTGAGCGCGGAGCGGGCCATAGAGGCTATGAGGAGCCTCTCGCCCGATCTGGCGCTGCTCGACGTCGGCCTGCCCGAGATGAACGGCGTTGAAGCGCTTCGGGTGATGAAAGCGTTGCAGCCCGATCTCATCGTTATCATGATAACGGCGTACGAAGACGCCCGCACGGTGATTTCCGCCATGAAAAACGGGGCTTACGATTACGTCCTGAAGCCCTTTGAAATGGAAGAGCTGGAGATCACGATACGCAATGCTCTGGAGGCGGGGCGGCTGCGCAAGGAGGTGCGCACCTTCTGTGAAAGAGAGGTCAGGGAGAACACCCCCTGCCTGATTGCGGAAAGCGACGCCATTCGAGACGTAATGGGAGTTGTGGAGAAGGTGGCGCGAAGCCCCGACACCCCTGTCCTTATTTGCGGGGAGACGGGAACGGGCAAGGAGCTTCTAGCCAGCGCCATCCACTACCGCAGCCCCAGCGCCAACGGCCCTTTCATTATTCTCAATTGTGCGGCGCTGCCGAAGGAACTCACCGAGAGCGAGCTTTTCGGATACGAGAGAGGTGCCTTCACGGGAGCGGATGCTTCCGGAAAGAAGGGGCTTGTGGAAGAGGCCGAAGGCGGCGCCCTGTTTCTGGACGAGGTCGGGGATCTCAGCCCGGAAGCGCAGGCCAAGCTTCTCCGCTTCCTCGAAAACGGAGAGTTTTTTAGAGTCGGAGGCCTGAAGAAGCGGAGCGTCCGGACGCGCGTTATCTCCGCCACAAACAAGGACCTGGAAGAACTCATGGAGAGGGATGTTTTCAGGCGCGATCTCTATTACAGACTCGCCGTGGTCAGACTGGACGTTCCTTCCCTGAATGAGCGGCGGGACGATATTCTTCCCATCGCGATGCATTTTCTGGAAGCATTCGGGAAAAAGTTTGGCAAGCTGTTTAAGGGGATAGCCCCGGAGGCCCAACAGGCGTTGAGGGAGCGTCAATGGAAAGGGAACGTCCGGGAGCTCAAGAACGTCATCGAGCGGGGCGTGCTTCTTGGGGATGGAACGGAGCTGACCCTAGTTGACATGGGGCTCGAAAGGCGCTTCAAGAAAGGCTCGGCGAGTCCGGCTCCCGGCGTTTCGGTCGCCGGCATTCCTCCGGCGGGGATCGACCTAGGCGTTGTTCTAAAATCCGTTGAAAGCCATTACATCGAGGAAGCTCTGCGGATTTCCATGGGAAACGAAAGCAAGGCGGCCCAACTCCTCCACCTCAACTATTACACTTTCCGGAACCGTCATCGGAAACTTAGGTGAAGCAACACAAGGGGCCTATTTTGCATCGGCGAGAACAGGTTTGTTTCCAGGTTGCAAAAATGCACATTCGTTAATGGATTTTTCTCACAATTCCCGTTCGGGCGGTTTGCGCACTCATCTGCAACATAGTGAAAATTCTAATCATAACATATAATAATGTGATGGCATGGAATGTGCTGAACCTCTGAGGCCTGTCCGCCGTTTATGGGTTTCCTGGTGAAGCGACGCTTGCTTCTCCCGTTAGCCTTGTGAGAATACAGAGTATTTTTGTGAAATTCATCTCTGAGACACGCATGGTGGAGCCAGCCCGATGGGAGGTGGCTGCGCGCCCGGGCGTGGGAGCGCTTGCTGGATGGATCCAGACTAGGTCGATCCATTGGCGCGGACCAAGGAATGGTGAGAGTCGTTCGGAAAATCAATGTCGAGTGGAAGGGTTGCTTTGGCTGCTTCGGGGGCCGCATTGGCCGCCGGGGGCTGTGGGAGCCTGCGATGGGTGCAAGGAGCTGTTCAGAGTATGAGTGTGCTTTTCATTTCCGTTATCTCCATCTGTCTTCAGTTCACAGCGGTGTTTCTGGCGTTGAGGCTCATACCAGTGACCGGGCGGCGAAGAGCCTGGGTGATGATTTCGTTTGCCATAGTATTCATGGCGCTGCGCAGGTGCATCACCTTGGGCGAGTTGCTAATGACTCACCCTTTTCCGCTTCTGCCTCCCGATCCCCCGGTGATCCTGAATGAACTGGTTTCATTGGCTACGTCGCTGTTCATGCTGATCGGCATCGGATGGATAGCGCCTCTTTTCTTTTCCATCAAGCGCGCTGCGGACCAGCTTCGGGAAAGTGAAGAAAAGTACCGGGGCCTCTTTGAAGACTCGAAGGATGCTGTTTTCGTATGCACTCGGGAAGGATGCTTCACCGATCTGAACCGCTCGGCTCTAGATCTTTTCGGTCGCGCGAGAGAAGAGCTGGTCGGGTCAAATATCGCTGAACTGGCTGCTGATCCGGCCGGTTGGCGTTCCTTCACCCAGGCTATAGAGCGGGATGGCTCCGTAAAGAATTATGAAATAAAGCTGCGCGGGAAGGGCGGAGTCGAAATTGCCTGTCTGCTTACGTCATCGGTGATGAGAGATTCCGAGGGCGCGGCGGTGGGGCACCGGGGCATCATCCATGACATTACGGAACGGAAGCAGATGGAGGAAGAGCTCCGGAAGAAGAATGCGATTTTGGACGCCACTCTTTCCGCTGCGCCAGTGGGTATAGGACTTCTAAATGGACGAAGCTTCGACTGGGCCAACAAGACCATGTGCGGGATGCTCGGCTATGCGCCCAGTGAGATGGCGGGAAAGAGTTGTGCGTCCGTTTACTCCGATTCATTGGAGTATGAAAGAGTCGGGAGTATGGTCTATCGAAGTGGAAGCAGGGACGATTCGTGCGGCGTCCTAGTAGACTCCCAATGGCTCCGAAGCGATGGCTCGAGCTTCGACTGCCTCATTCGGGGTTGTCCACTGGATCACTCCGATCCCACGAAGGGGTGGATCGTGGCGGCGCTCGACATTACGCAGCGCAAACGGGCCGAACAGGCGCTCCGCGAGAGTGAAGCGCGCTACCGAACGCTTTTCATGGCGGCCCATGATCCTGTCATCCTGGTGAACGAGGCTGGGAGCGCCCTTGATTGCAATCCGGCCGTGGAGAAAGTGTTGGGACTGAGGAGAGAGGACGTCATCGGAGGGGACCCTTTCCGATTTTCTCCCGAGAAACAGACTTGCGGAGAACGGTCAAAGGATATGAGCGAAAGGCTCTTTCGACTGTGTCTGGAAGGTGCTCCGCAACGATTTGACTGGTTGTTCCGGGGAAGGGACGGAGAGGTGGTGGATGCGGAGGTCGTTCTGAGCCGGGTGATGGTGAGCGGGGAAGCGCAAATCCTGGCCATGTTCCGGGACATGAGGAAGCAGAAAGCGGCGCAGAGACAGCTCTATGAGGAAATGGACCGCCTGGCGGCCGTCCTGGATGGCATTCCCGTTCCGACGGTGATGGTCGATGACTGCGGCGCTGTAATTCTCTGGAACACGGCCTGCGAGGAATTCACAGGCCTTGCGAAATGGAAGATGATGGGCAAGCTGCTCGACCTGACGCCGATTTTTGGAGGACGGGACCTGCCGGTGCTGGCGAAGCTCCTTCTGGAGATGCCGGAGGAAAAGATTCTCGAAGCCTATGGGGCGCGCGGAATCCAACGGCTCGACAGTGCGCGCCTCGGGGGCATCGAGTGCAAAGGCTCCATTACGGTGAATGGCAAGCGAAAGGTTACGAGGACCGCCGCCAGCAAGATCGTGGATTCCTCCGGGAAGCGCATCGGCGTCATACAATGCGCCGAGGACGTGACAAAAGAGGAAGAATTGCAGCGACAACTCCTGCATGCGCAAAAAATGGAGGCGGTCGGACGGCTGGCGGGGGGTATTGCACATGACTTCAATAACCTGCTGATGGTGATATCCGGCTATTCCGATCTGATTTCCATGCAACTCGACCCTAAAGGACCTCTGTGGAAGAGAATGGAAGAGATCCGGGGGGCAGTGGAGCGCGCCAGCGCCCTCACCCGGCAGTTGCTCGCTTTCAGCCGCAAGCAGGTTGTCCAGACCTCAATGCTGGATCTCAACGTGGTGATAACCGATATCGAGAAGATGCTTCAGCGGGTGATAGGCGAGGATATCGAACTCACCACGGGGCTGGCCCCTGGGCTCGGCGGCGTGATGGCGGATGCCGGGCAAGTGGAGCAGATCGTCATGAATCTGGTCGTGAACGCGAGGGACGCCATGCCGGCGGGCGGGCGCATCGTCATTGAGACGCACAATGTCGATATCGACGAGGTTTACACAAGCCAGCATCTGGAGATTACGCCTGGCGCCTATGTGGTTCTTTCAGTGAGCGACACGGGGAGCGGAATGGAGAAGGAGACGCTGTCCCATATTTTTGAGCCGTTCTTCACCACCAAGGAACGCGGAAAGGGGACGGGATTAGGGCTAGCGACCGTCTATGGAATCGTCAAACAATGCGGTGGGCATGTGTGGGTTTACAGCGAGCCCAAGCTGGGATCAGTCTTCAAGATATATTTCCCGAGGGTTGAGGGGGACGCGGGGGACAGGGAGAAGATCAATGCCTCTGCCGAAGAGGTTATGGGGGCCGAAACTATTTTGCTCGTCGAGGACGACGGTCTCGTGCGAACAGCTATAGCGGAAAGCCTGCAAGCCCACGGGTACAAGGTGCTCGAGGCCGCCAACGGAGACGACGCCATCCGGATTTGTGAAGAGTTTGGGGAGGGCATCGACCTCCTGATGACGGACATGATAATGCCGGGAATAAACGGGCGTGAGCTTGCGGATCGCATCACCGCGGCCCATTGCGGCATTAAGGTCTTTTTCATGTCTGGATACACCGATGGCGGCATCACGGTGAACGACCTCTCCGACCCCAGCGTTGTGTTCCTGCAAAAGCCCTTTCGCCTCGCCCCCTTGCTGCGGAAGGTGCGGGATGTGTTGAGTGCGTAGCATTATAGGGGCGTCCAGGGGGAGGCAACGCTCTTCTGCAACGAGCACATGAGGGCGGGGATATCACGAGCGCCGTGGAAGAGGCTGTCTTTATTCGCGATTAGGTTATCGCATCATTATTTTGAAAATAGCTGTTGACGTTTCCGGTGATCGGCTGTATATATTCCCTGCTTTTGGCGATTCCATCCCGAGCGCTTCGGCGCCGGGGGGGGGGTAGAAAAAAGCGAGATTAAAAGTGCTTGACATTAAGATTTAGTGTGGTATTGTGAAAACCCCTCGATGAGAGGGTTGGGTTCTTTGAAAACCAGATGGAAAGAGATGTGCAGGGCC
>CALFXO010000021.1 GCA_937958025.1 uncultured Syntrophobacteraceae bacterium | reverse complement strand
TTCATTTCTCTCCACTGTGTTGGGGATAGTGTTGGGGGCGAATTTTCAGGCAAAGGAAAAGGGCTTAAGTTTTTCGCTTAAGCCCTTGATTTTATTTGGAGGGCGATCCGGGGATCGAACCCGGGGCCTTTGGTTCCGGAGACCAACGCTCTATCCACTGAGCTAATCGCCCTTAGACCTTCTCGTTCCCGTCATGTTGAGCATGAGTGAATAGCATGAGAGATGGGCTTTGTCAACGAAAAGGCAGTCTTTATCAGCGGGTCTGCACGATTGACGAAATGTGCGCACATGCAACAGCAGACACAAGCACTTAATGGCCCGCAAAATTGATTATTTCGCCGGACGGGAGCCGAAAAGAGCAGTCCCGACGCGCACCAACGTTGAGCCTTCTTCGATCGCAACCTCAAAATCGTTGCTCATCCCCATGGAAAGCTCAGTGAGATCCTCGGGGCGGGATGAAGCATCCCGGAGTTGATCGAGCAACTCCCGCAAGCGGCGAAAATAAGGGCGAACCTCTTCCGGATCATCCAGGAACGGCGGCAATGCCATAATCCCTTTCACGTCGAGGGACTCCAATTTTGACGCCGCGCGGTAAAGCGAAACAAGGGTTTCAGGCTCTACGCCGCTTTTGCTGTTCTCTCCCCCCAGTTCCACTTCGAGCAGAACGGATATTCTGCGCCCAGCCTTGTCCGCCTGCTTATCCAGCTCTCTAGCGAGCTTCTCACTGTCGATGGTGTGAACGCAGTCAAAAAGCCGCGCGGCAATCTTCGCTTTGTTGCTCTGAAGATGACCGATGAAATGCCATGAGACATGGATACCCGCCAGAGCCTCCACCTTGCCCTGCGCTTCCTGTATATAGTTTTCGCCGAGAATCGTGAGTCCCGCGTCAACGCCTTCCCGCACGCGCTCCGGCGGAACGGTCTTGGTGACTCCCACCAGTCTTACGTCTTCCGGGTCGCGCCCCACCCGCAGGCAGGCGCTTCGCATTTTATTCCGTATGATGGCTACATTTTCCGCAATTGAACCCATACCATCCATCCTTCCCAGGGAATTTTCAGCAGGCAACGTCGGCCGGTTTTCACTCCGCGCCAAATTATGAAGACGCCAAAATACCGGAGCGACTTTCTAATTACACCCTCCGCGGATATAATTCAAATCCGTTGGAACGGTTCAGCTCGAATCTCGCCGAGACATCGAGAATCCCGTCAAGGATTTCATAGACTACGCCAGGGAGGCCAAACAGGGTCATGGCTCTATTCACTTTGCGCAGCAACTGGGAACCAACCGGGGACCAGCCTCAAGCCATAGAGAGACTCACCAAGGGGATTCTGAACGGCATCCGGGAGCAGACGCTGCTCGGCGTGACGGGCTCGGGCAAGACCTTCACCATGGCGAACGTCATCGCGCGGGTCGAGAGGCCCACGCTTGTCATCGCCCCCAACAAGACGCTCGCCGCTCAGCTCTATGGAGAGTTCAAGGGTTTTTTCCCGGACAACGCAGTAGAATATTTCGTATCCTATTACGATTACTATCAGCCAGAAGCGTATATCCCGCAGTCGGACACTTACATCGCCAAGGACGCGTCCATTAACGAAACCATCGACAAGATGCGCCACTCGGCGACCCGCTCCCTGCTCGACCGCCGGGACGTAGTGATAGTAGCCAGCGTGTCCTGCATCTACGGCCTCGGTTCGCCGGACAGCTACCGGGAAATGCTCCTCAAGCTGGAAACAGGCGCGGAGCAATCTCGGGAAAGAGTTCTACGCAAACTGGTGGAAATCCAATACCGGCGAAACGACGAGGACTTTCACCGCGGCGTATTCCGGGTTCGAGGAGACGTGATTGAAATTTTTCCCGCTTATGAAGAGGAAAAGGCCATACGCGTCGAGTTCTTTGGAGACGAGGTGGACGCAATCAAGGAATTCGACCCCTTAACGGGAAGGGCGCTCCGGTCCATGGACAGCATCTCGATCTACCCCGGGACGCACTACGTCACCAGCCGCGACAATCTGGAATTGGCCATCAAGGGAATAAAAAAAGAGCTGTCCCAGTGTCTTGAAAAAATGCACCACACGGGCAGACTCGTTGAAGCCCAACGACTGGAGGAGCGGACGCAACTCGATCTCGAAATGATCGCAGAGATGGGCTACTGCACGGGCATAGAAAACTACTCGCGGCATCTCGACGGCAGGAAGGCCGGAGAGCCACCCGCAACGCTCCTTGATTATTTCCCTGACGACTGGCTCCTGATGATAGATGAGAGCCACATGACTATTCCCCAGATAAGGGGGATGTACAACGGGGACAAGGCGCGCAAGGAGACGCTCGTCGGCTATGGCTTCCGCCTGCCCTCGGCGCTAGACAACCGCCCCCTATGCTTCGAGGAATTTGAAAACAAGGTTCGACAAGCCGTCTATGTATCGGCTACGCCCGGCCCCTACGAAGCCGATCGCACCACTGGGCACGTCGTTGAGCAGATCATCCGCCCGACGGGCCTGGTAGACCCTCCCATCGAGGTGCGTCCCGCCGAACACCAGGTGGACGATCTCATTGGGGAGCTTACGAAACGGGTGAAGGTGGGGCAACGCGTGCTGATCACAACCCTCACCAAACGGATGGCCGAGGATTTGAGCGAACATCTCGCGGAGCTTAATTTTCGGGTCCGCTACATGCATTCGGACGTAACGACCACGGACCGCATCGAATTGGTGCGCGCGCTACGCCTTGGCGAGTATGACGCGCTCGTAGGCATCAATCTGCTGCGCGAAGGGCTGGACATCCCGGAGGTCGCCCTGGTGGCGGTTCTCGACGCCGACAGCGAGGGATTTCTCCGCTCAGACCGGTCGCTCATCCAGACCGCAGGGCGCGCAGCGCGCAATGTGGACGGGCTGGTCATCCTTTACGCCCACAGCATCACGAAATCCATGCGAAAAGCCATGGAGGAGACCGAACGCCGCCGAAACATTCAACTAGCGCACAATGCGGCGCACCACATCACGCCCCGGACGATTCAGAAAGAAGTATCCGACATTCTCGCAAGCTACAGGGAGCGCACGCCACAAGCGCACGCCCCCGCGGAGCTTTTGATGGAGCCCCAAGCGGCCTTCAACGCGGGCAATGGGCCGGAAGAAGCCGGAGGGTCGATAGACGACCGAATACGCTCCTTTGAGCACGCAATGAAGGAGGCCGCAGCGCAACTCGAGTTTGAGAAGGCCGCAGCCCTTCGGGACGCCATCAAGCGCCTGCGCCAGCAGCAACTGCTATCGCCATCGTAAAACGGCGGAATCTACTCCTGCTTCAATGCAGGCAGTTTGCCGAATACAGATCCATAACGCGCCACGAAATCCGCCCAGTTCAGGGTGTGCTCCTGCGTGCCGTGGTTCTCAACGGCATAGGCGGCCGCAACGCTTCCCATCTGGCAGGCCACAGCCCAGTCGCAGCCCATCGTCCATCCTTTGAGAAGACCCGAACGAAAAGCATCTCCCGCGCCGGTGGGATCGCAAACTTCCCGGACCGGGGAAGCCGGAACGATGATCTTCTCACCCTTGAAATCCAGAACGGCCCCCTCAGGCCCTTGGGTAGTGATGACGACCTCCACGTTTTCATAGAGGACATCCATCGACCAGCCCGTCATCTGCCGGAAGAGCGAGAGTTCATACTCATTGGATATAAAGCAGAGCGCGCCGCCAACCGCTTCGCGCAATTCCGCCCCAGTCCAGATATTGAGGCTCTGGCCAGGATCGAAGAGAAAGGGAACGCGGGCCTTGCGCGCCTTTTCTGCAAGTGATTTCATATCATTCTTGTTTCCAGGACCCACCAGCACAACCCCATCAGAGCCCATTCCGTCCAGGTCCGGCAAGTCAGCCTCAAAGGCCATGGCGCCTGGGTTGAAAGCCGTGATCTGGTTGTCGTCCTGATCCGTGGTGATGTAGGCTCCGGCGGTTAGAACATCCGGGATTCTCTTAATCCAGCGCGTGGGCATTTGGAGTTCTTCGAGGCGCTTTTCATAGCGGTCGAAATCGCTTCCAGCCGTCGCCACCAAAAATGGTTTTTCCCCAAGCAGCGCCAATGTATAGCCAATGTTGCCCGCGGTGCCTCCAAACTTCTCCACGAGGCCGGTGATATTGAAACACACGTTCAGTATGTGGATCTTGTGCGGCAATATGTGATCGGCAAAATGGCCCGGAAAATCCATGATGCGGTCGTATGCCAGAGAGCCGGAAATGAACACCTGCATTCTTGTTTCTCCTTAAAACATTATGACGCTATAAATTGGACCATTAGAAGCTGCGGAACTCCCCACGTCGCCCAGGCGCAAGCGCGGTGCTCGCCTCCACGCGAGCCCGAAGCCCCAGCCCAACGCCCCTCCCACAAAAGACCGGCACTCACGCCTCCGCCTCCACCATTTTTTACAGGGACGCCGCGCCATATTTCCGCGCGGTGGAGCAATCTTCTCTTTGTTAAAGATTTTTCCACAACTATCCGATAAAATAAAATGGCAATATAAGGCTCCTTCTCCAACGTGAACCGCAAGCCATAGAGGGACGTACAAAATGAAGAGCATATTCGTCAAGCACTTTCTTTATCGGTCCACAATAGTTTTTTTCATGGTCCTGGCAGTTGGGGTCGGAACTGCGTGGAGCGGGGGACTCCGCATCACCATGAGGGATGGGACAACTGTGGATGCACCCTACTTTTGGGAAGAAGGTGGTCAGGTGAAGTTCGATGTTCCCGGTGGAGTGGCCGGCATCCCGAAAGATCAGGTGGCTTCAATCCAAGAGGTGCTAGACTCCAAGGCGTTCGATCCCCAGGTGCTTGCAGAAAACCGATCCGCCGTCGTAGCGTCCCCCATGGATTCTGAACTGCGAGGATTGATCTCGGCGCAGCTTCCATCTTCCTCATCCCGCAGGCTCGACTCGGAAGAAGCTTCCCAGATGCTCCGCGAGGAGAACCTCACCAAGAAGGGACAGGTCGGTGAATCGATAGGAAAAACATACGCCCCGGCCTTCAAGCAGCACGGGGATTTCAACGAACTGGTGCGTTATCAGGGAGACCAGCTCGCTCTCCTCATGCGGAGCATTCTGAGCAGCCAGTTCAACCTCACCAGCTACAATTTCATAATGGTCTTCTACGATGCGGAAGGGAATATCCTCCAAAGGAAAGCCTGCGACGTCAAAGAGCTGAATATCGATCCTAAGGAACTGAAGAAGCTTGGGTTCCGCGAGAAATTTTATTCAGTGTCAGCCATGGTGCTCCCTGACCCAAAGATAGCCAGGTACGAGCTGACAGCCATGAAACAATAAGAGGAGCACAGCAACAGCGGGTGGAGAACCCAAATTGCTCATAGGCCCACAGGGTTCCAGGGAAGCCTCTTCCCCGCGGAGAAATTAAGGGAAAGCCCCTCGCTGCCAGCCCCCTTTTATTCCCCCCACCCCCCACGCTCCAGGATGATTCGAGCGCAGACAGCGGCCCCGTCCTCCCGCGGAGGGCTGGGGGCGCGGGGAGCGAAAGCTTCCATGCCCCGAATGGCTTTTTCCCATTTCCCGGCGTAGAGGTCTGCCGAAGGGATATGGATGGCGGGCAACCGCTTTTCGATTTCATCCACCAGAATCTCGTATTCCGGGAAAAATCCACGGTCCGTATATATCATTCCAACGCCACTCACCAGACAGTCGGATGTAATGCCGTAGCCCGGCTTGGTTATCACCGCATCCATAGCCGCGACTACGTCCGTATAGGACAGATCCGCGCCGTCCACCGACAAAGCGTTCTTGAAACAAAAATCCAGGGGGCGCTTGAAAAGGAATATGAAGTCGTCCAGCGCTTCCACGCGCCGCTGGGCCGGCTCATCCAAGTCCAGTGAAACGAACGAAAGGAGGAACGCCTTCCGATCAGGCTTCACCCCCAAGATGCGGCGCACGTCTTCGCGCGTCCTCCGAATTTTCCTGGCCACCAGGGGGACGTCCATCACATGGGGACAAGCAGAACAGTCGCCATGCATTGGGAGTTGCAGGAGGATTTCGCACGCCCGGCAGCACTCGCCAATCCATTCCACCAGCGGGGCCCATCGTGGCTCGCGTTGGGCGTAGGATGCGTAAATCCAGTCCCAGGTGAAGTTGCCTATGCCGACATTCGGCAATCCGCAACGGTTGGACGCTACGAAAGGGAGAAACGAAATGTCCGAAACGACCAGCCCGACGCCACTAGACTTCAGGAATTCCACTTCTCCGGCGACGAGCGCTTCCTTCTCGCGGTGGAGAGCTTCCAGGCTGCGCAAAGTCGCTTCCAGATCAAATCGCAGACTATCCTGCTGCACCAGCCCAACGTCCAGACGTTTCCTCCTTTGAGAAAGACGTCTTCCCACATTCTGTTCGATAAGGAAATCCGGGAGGTCAGATACGATGACGACCTCCAGGTCCTTTCGCATTTCGAGGATGTTGCGGATTATTTCAAGGGAGCGCACGGCATGCCCGAACCCGTGCGCAGTGATGTAATATGCGATTGTGTTCCGGTTGCAAAACGTCACAGCCCTTTCCATCTCCGGTTCAGAACGTCCGGAGGAGAAGCGGCGGCTATCGGTCTCACCGATCGAACGCGCACACTTCCCCATCCCCTTCAGTCCTGGTTAGTCTTCCTTCTTGCCCTGGATCAACTCCTCGACTTCCTCATAGCCTTCCTGATAGTACTTTTCCTCATCCGGCGCCAGAGCCTTGAGGAGTCTCAAGAATTCACCGGCATGGACGCGCTCCTCGTTGGCGATGTCCTCCAGCACAGCTTTGGCCAACTCGTTGTCTGTCGATTCGGCCAGCTGCATATAAAGCTGAATGGCTTCATACTCGGCGGCAATGTTGAAGCGGATTGCCCGAACCAGTTCCTGGTCGCTGAGTTTGCGATCATACTTCTGTCCGGCGAATGGATTGGAAAATTCAGGCATCATACACCTCCGTTATTTAAGATTCCGATAACAGGCTCCACACCAGACGGAGCGCCAACATTCTCAGCACGCATTACGGAGTCTGAACCAATCGAGCGTCCTGGCGAGCCCTTCTTTGAGAGAAACCCTGGCTGTCCAGCCGGCATCCCCACAGAAAGCATCCACCACCGCGTGGGAGTGACGAATATCTCCGGGGCGCTCTGGCAAGTGAGCAAAAGGCCTGATCTCTCCGATAAGGCTCAGCAGCATCCTCCCCAAATCCAGGATCGAGGTTACCTTTCCGGAGCCCACGTTATATATCCGCGGCGTTCTCCCCGCGGCAAACAGTCGGGATAATCCGGCCTGGGCGTTCTGCAACCCCGCAGCCGCCAGATAAGCGTCAACTACATCCGAGACATATACGAAGTCTCGGGTTTGCAGCCCATCTCCAAACACAGTCAAAGCTTTTCCCCGCACAGCCAGGTCCATGAACTTCGATATCACCCCGCTATATGGGCTGGAAGGATCCTGCCTGGGGCCATAAATATTGAAAAACCGCAGGGCGACGCCGCAGGGGCTTGCCCCCACGGCTGCAGAAGCCCGGAACTTTGCTTCACCGTAAGGGCTCAAATGGCGAGTCGTCGACGTCGCATACTCCTCCCGTAGAGGCAGACGTGGATCGTCGCCATACTCAGCAGCGGAGCCAGCAAAGACGAAAGAGCTGAAATGTAACGACTCCGCCTCTTTTAACAAATCGGAGGTAGCGCTATAATTAATCTTGAGGGTTTCGTCGGGATGATCCACGGAAAAAGGAACGCTCACAATCGCGGCGAGATGGAAGCAGCAGGCCAGTTCAGGATGGCGAGTCTTCAATTCCCGCAGCAAAGAAGCATCCTCGATGGACCGCTCGTAGAAAGTGAACCCAGGGTGATCATGGAAAGCAGTCATATTTTCCTGATACCCCGAGGTGAAATTATCCACGCCAACCACCGGGAAACCGAGGGAAAGCAAGCGCTCCGCCAGATGGCTTCCAACAAACCCGGCGACGCCCGTCACCACGCACGTGGGCTTCCATTCAAAAGGGTTCGACATAGGAATGTACATCCTCCTGAAGTTAGATTATAGACGATCTTCATGTGAATGAAAACACCGCTCAAAAAGGAGATCCGTGCATGAGAGACCTTCTCGAGACGATCGAGAAAAAAGAAGCTGTAGTTGGCATTATCGGGCTAGGCTACGTCGGCCTGCCCCTTCTCATCCGGTTTGGAGAAGCCGGCTTTCCTCTCATAGGCTTCGATGTAGACAGCCGCAAGGTGAACTCACTGCTCCACGGGGAAGGCTACATCAAGCACATTCCCATAGACCCCGTTAACGCCTTTCTCGCCAGGAAGCAACTGGATGTAACAATAGGATTCGAGAGACTGCGCGAAGCCGACTGCATCATCATATGCGTCCCGACGCCGCTGACCGACAAGATGGAGCCCGATCTCCGATACGTCGCCGGAACAACGGACGTCATCGCCGCACACCTGCGCCCCGGGCAACTGGTCGTCCTCGAAAGTACAACATATCCCGGAACGACGGAAGAGCTGGTTCTTTCCAAGTTGCAGCAAACCGGACTCCAGGTGGGCAAAGATTTTTATCTGGCTTTTTCGCCAGAGAGAGAAGATCCCGGCAATAAGAATTTCAGCACGGGCAATATACCGAAGGTCGTAGGCGGCGTAACTCCAGCGTGTCTCGAACGCGCCAAGGCCCTCTATCAATATGCAGTTTCGCAGGTGGTTCCCGTTTCCTCCACCCGTGTAGCAGAACTGACAAAACTCCTGGAAAACATCTACCGAAGCGTCAATATCGCTCTCGTTAATGAGCTGAAAGTGCTCGGGCAGAAAATGGGCATCGACATATGGGAAGTGATCGAGGCTGCATCATCAAAACCTTTCGGGTTCACCCCATTCTATCCAGGGCCAGGACTCGGAGGCCATTGCATCCCGATCGATCCATTCTATCTTTCCTGGAAAGCGCGCGAATACGATTTTGCCACGCGGTTTATCGAACTGGCGGGAGAGATCAACGTCTCCATGCCTTATTATGTTCTAGACCGGCTCATGCATGCATTGAACGAAAGGTCCAAGTGTCTGAAGGGGGCAAAAATTCTTGTCCTCGGCATGGCTTATAAGAAGGACATTGACGACGACCGGGAGTCGCCATCTTATGTCGTCACCGAGCTACTCCTGAAGAATGGAGCGGAAGTCTACTACAATGATCCTTACATTCCGCGGCTGAAACCGATCCGTAAATACAACTTCGCCATGGAGTCCCTTCCGCTTACGGAAGAATTGCTGCAAGGGATGGACGCCGTGATGATATTGACTGACCACTCCAGCTACGATTACCAATGGATTGTAGATAACTCCGCCCTGGTAATCGACACGCGCAACGCCACAAAAAAAACCGAGGGCGGATCAGAAAAGATCGTCAAGGCATAAATCCTTCCGAAAAGGGGGAGCATCACAGCTATTTCCCGAGGCTCCCCCGATCCGACGTCGGCTTATTGCATTTTGATCGCCCTATCGATCGCGCCCTCCACCAAATCTCGAATTTCGTCAAGCCGTTCCGGACTATCCGCTTCATAGCGGACAACCAGCACCGGCTGGGTGTTTGACGCCCGGACCAACCCCCAGCCATCAGGAAAAACAATGCGAGCGCCGTCAACATCAATCACCTGATAGCCGTTTTCCTTGAAATAGCGTTTAGCCCTGTCCACCACCTCGAACTTGATTTCGTCCGAGCATTCCACGCGAATCTCCGGCGTAGTGTACGTTTCCGGCACGCCCTCCAAGAGTTCCGGAAGCGTCTTACCTGTTGCCGCCAAGATCTCCAGCAGGCGGCACGAGGCGTAGATCCCATCATCGAAGCCGAAATAGCGGTCCTTAAAAAAAACGTGCCCGCTCATCTCACCCGCCAGCTCCGCTCTCACCTCTTTCATCTTGGCTTTGATGAGGGAATGGCCGGTGCGCCACATGATGGCCTTGCCACCCCGCTTTTCGATATCTTCATACAGAGTCCGCGAGCACTTCACCTCTGAAATGAAAATCGAGCCGGGCTTGCGCGCAAGGATTTCACGGGCGAAGACAATCATGAGCTTGTCTCCGTATACGACTTCACCCCGATGGTTCAAAACTCCCAGGCGATCGCAATCACCGTCGTAGGCGACGCCTACATCCAAAGCCTCACGCTTCACCAAGGCCTGAAGATCCTTCAGGTTCTCCATGACGGTGGGATCGGGTTCGTGATTCGGGTAGGACCCGTCCATATCACAGTATAGGGGATGGACCTCGCATCCGAGTTTCTCCAGCAATGGCAGGGCGATCGGTCCTCCAACGGCGTTGCCGGCGTCAACTCCCACGCGAAGCCTGTGTTTGATGTCTATGTTGCCGAGCACAAAGTCGGTGTAGGGAGTGACGATGTCAAAGACGCTCGAAGCGCCTCGTCCGGCAACGAATTTTCCTTCATCCATCAGCACCCGGAGTTTCTGAACCTCTGCCCCCGCAATGGTGTCGTAGCCATTGCAGACCTTGAAGCCGTTATATTCCGGGGGATTGTGGCTGGCGGTGATCATAACGCCCCCCTCGCGCTCTAGATGGCGAAGGGCAAAGTAGAAGACAGGGGACGGACACACCCCCACATCCACCACGTCCATGCCGGTGGAAAGCATTCCCTCCATAAGCAGATCGCGATAACGGTCGGAGCTCAGGCGGCAGTCCCTCCCGACCGCAACGCGGCTCTTGCCTTGCTTTGCCATGTACGTTCCAAAGGTCTTGCCCAGCCGCAACACATCGTCATCGAAGATTTCTTTGTCGACCAGCCCCCGTATGTCGTACTCCCGAAAAGCCTTGGGGTCCACCTAATCTCCTCCTAAATCATGCAGGCTCAGCACCGCCCCAAAGGGCGCGATAACTCCGCATTTTCTTAAACGGCCTCTTCGACCGGCGCTCAAGCAAAACCAGCACCCCGTGCTAACCGGAAGAACCGCGAAGGAACGGCCCATTAGTTAATCCTAAATTTCATTCAGACCGGAAGCACCGCGAAGCATCCAGCTGCTAATGCCGAGCGTTGCCGTTTTCTTTTTTCATCCGCACCATGGTCATGACGACCGCGGCGAGAACGCCGAGGCCGATAATGGTCAGGACGCCATAAAGAGCCGTGAAGAAAATGGCATGACTCGCGTCATACCAAGGTATGTCCCAAGGCAGCATGCTCGAAACGCTGCGCTTGAGTTCAGCACAGAAAAATCCTCCCAACAGGTTCATTCTGCTCCTCCTAACCGTCGACCAGCGTGGGCTGTCCCACGCGCACAAAGCTCTGAATCTATGCCACTTATGCACAGGAACATGAAAAAACTATCAAATGGAGGCAGGCAGGTCAATGCGAAAAGCGAGGAACGCCGATTTCCTATATAGTGCGCCTTTATGACAAAATGGCGACGCTCTGCAATCAGCAAACGAGAAAGAAAGCGGCATCCAAACCGATGATCTACCTTTTCAAAGTGGATGGAAAAGCCCAGGCATCCCCCATGCACGGTCCCAGCCATGCATCCGCTCCACCATTCCTCAGGCAAGAACGCAGTTGTTCACACACCAGCCTGTCAGTGGGAAACGCCATTGCATCAGGGAGGCTTTCCACTCGAAAAAAGCGCGCTTCACTTGCATCCGAACCGGCCCGCAGCTCCCCGCCCAGCCTCCGTCCGCAAAACCAGACCCCCACCGTGAGGCGAGCTGCGTCATGAAAGTTGGAGTGCACCGCAAACACGGACCCCACATCCACGTGAAGCCCCGTTTCCTCCAGGAACTCCCTACGGGCTGCTTCACGCACGTCCTCCCCCCATTCTACATGGCCGCACGGTATGCACCACATCCCTTCGTACGATCCCAAACGACGGACCAGTAGAAGGCATTCTTCCTCGACAAGAACTACGGCGGCGCCCACAGTGGGATTCCTGTAGTAGATCTGATCGCATGATGCACAGAAAGGACGCTCCCTAGTCCCCAAAAACCGGATCGTCAGCCTTGCGCCACAGTACGGACAATAACGATAATTTCCCACGCTCCCATTCATAAGACGTTTCAACCTCAAGGCATCGAAAGCGCAAGGACGTAAGCGCTGGCTTTCAAAAAGCCCATAGTCTAAAAAGCCGCCCTTACTCGAAAAGCATCCGGGTCGGGGACTCCGGGTTAATCCTCCAGCGCCTGCGAGCGGAAGGGATCGAGGATTTTTTGGTTCTCCAGCTTCAGGCAAGCGTAGATCACATGGTTGAGCGGGGTCGGAAGCCCTATTTCGCATCCCAGTTGCACCACCATGCCATTGAGAGAGTCTATCTCCATGGGCCTCCGCCATTCGAGGTCGCGAAGCATTGAACATTTGAACCGCTTATTGTAGGACTCGGCAAGCGCGACGGCTTCCGCGATGACATTGCCATTAAGCGCCAGCCCCTGTTTTCTCGCAGTTTCCAGCACTTCTTCCATAACCCCCACCATTAGGTCGCGGGTGTCATTGCAGGAGAGGATCTGCCCCAAGGAAGAGCGGGAGAGCGTGCTCACTCCGTGCACGCCGCAAATGAAAAGAAACTTGGACCACAGGACTTCTTGTATGTTGGAACTCAATTCGGCGGGAATCCCCGCTTGGAGGAAAAGCTCCAGAATTCTCCTTGCCCTTTCGGTCATTTCTCCAAAGAGCTCTCCAAAAACGATGCGACCCGGCTTGCCGGTGTGGACGATGACGCCGGAGGAGGCGAGAGTCGATTCGATGTAGGTGGTCCCTCCCATGATGCGCTCCACCCCAAACAACTCGCTCAACTTATCCACATTATCGATGCCGTTTTGCAGCGTGAGGATGACAGTGTCCTCCTCCACCAAGGGCTCTGATGCACGGGCGGCATCAAGGGTGTCATAGGATTTCACGCAGAACAGCAAAAGGTCGACCGGCCCGATCTCAAATGGCTCTGAAGTGGCGTGCACGAGAACGCGGAAGCTTCCCTGGTTCGACGCCACCTGCAACCCCTCTTCTTGGATAGCCTGCAAATGCTTTCCCCGGGCCACGAAGTGAACATCAGCACCAGCGCGAGCCAGCAATCCCCCAAAATACCCTCCGACGCCACCAGTTCCCATTATCCCGATCTTCATGGACCCTCCCTCCGGTTAGCTTGTCTAAACAGCCTATCCATATGCAATAATTTGGAAATAGTCTCCTTATATATCCAAAGAGCCTTCCGCGTCAAACCAAAGCTTTCCTAGACAAGGCAAAGCAATTCTTTCCACGAAAACCGCGCCCTGTCAGAACAACCCCTCCGCCCAGCCCAGATAGAAATATACTGGAAAAAGAGAAATATTTTGATTACTATTTATCACCTCTTCCCATTGGGGCCGTTGATGCGGCCAAAGTCAGCGCCATTTGATATTTTAGCATGAAATAGCGCATCCCCGTGCGTCGGGTGCTGTTTTTTATCCAGTCTCCAAGGAGCCCACGTTGGATCGGTCTTTGGATTCTCCCAAAACGTGTCCAATCGGAGTTGATAGTTGTCCGATTGCCGCAGAACTTAAGCGGTTGCAAGAAGAATGCAGGATTCTCACCCAGCAGTCGCAGACCGATCCCTTGACGGGGCTCTTTAATTTCCGCTATTTAATGATGGCCCTTGAAAGAGAAATGGAAAGGACCCGACGGACAGGGCTCCCTACCGGCCTGTTAATGATCGACTTGGACCATTTCAAGAAAGTAAACGACGTCTATGGGCATCAAGCCGGCAACGAGGCGTTAAAATGGGCCAGTTCAATCTGGCGTGAAAACCTCAGGCGCATAGACATCGCATGCAGGTACGGGGGCGAGGAATTCTCCCTGATCCTTCCGAGCGTTCGTTTGTCGCAGGCAATTACCGCGGCGGAGCGCTTGCGGGCGGTTCTGGAAAATTCCCCCCTCGTCTTCGACGGTCGCACCATTGCACTGACGGCAAGCTTCGGCGTGGACGTTCACCGGTCCCGTGATAAACTCTCCGCTGATGACCTTATAAAGCGCGTGGACGAATTCCTTCGCGAAGCCAAGGCAGGTGGACGCAACCGCGTTTGCTATGAAAAAGTGAAAGCAGCCCGCGCGCCAAGTGAAATCACAGGAGATGAACGCGCAGCGCTTTTTATTGGCCGCTGGCCCAAGAACAGCCAAGGCTGACTGATCAGGAGGCGCCGTCGCCTCCATAGGCAGGAAACGATCGTTTTGGAAGGTCGCAACTATGAAAAACGTGGGAAGCCCTGTTAAGATTTGCATATCGAGCGGCAAGGGCGGCGTTGGGAAAACTAATATAACGGTGAACCTTGCCTACGCTCTGGCCGGAAAAGGCAAACGGGTGCTCGTGATCGACGGCGACCTAGGACTGGCCAATGTGGACGTGGTGCTGGGACTGTCGGTCCATACGACACTCCGAGACATCATGGAAGGAAATGGAAACCTCATGGATGCGGTGATCTACGTCGAGCCCAACCTCGGGATACTTCCCGCAAGCTCCGGCGTTCCAGACATGGTCAGCCTTGGCGCAGAGGATCAGGCGCAAATGGCGGAGATATTGGATTCCATAGCGATTTCCGGCCATTTTGATTACCTTCTCATGGACACGGCAGCCGGCATAGGCTCATCGGTCCTCTGGTTCAACAAGTTTGCAGACCACAACGTCGTAGTTATAACACCCGACCCAACTTCCATGACAGACGCGTATGCGCTCATAAAAGTCCTCTCGAGAGATTATGACAGAACCGAGTTCTTCCTTCTGATGAACCTCGTGAGCAACTCTCAGGAGGGACAGCAGGTGTTCGACACCATGGCAAGAGTGGCAAAGCAATTCCTCAGCATCTCTCTCCAGTCGCTGGGGATGATGCCGCAGGACAAATCCGTTGTCAAGGCGGTGCGGGAACAGACGCCGTTCATAAAAACAGAGCCTTACGGCAGGGCGGCCCAAGCCATAGAAGCTATGGCAAGCCGCGTCCTCGCGCTACCCACGGCGGCATCTCAGCACAGATCGGCATCATCGTAGCAATCCAGGATGCGTTCGATAGCTCCTGATTCAAGACTAAGGAATTCCACTCCGAACCCGGGAGGGTAGCTCTCCAGCTGCCCTCTGTTCACCCAAGCGACCCTCCCCCTGCAACGAACCGAACTCCCCGTGGCAAGAAAGAACTCCAAATCCACGGTCCGATTTGCGGGCATGACCGGGTTGGAGCATATGAAGCCGCCATCTGAGCTGACGTCCCAGGTATGCCCTTCGGAAACGATCTCCCCGTCACTCCACCTGACTCTAACCTTGCATTGGAAGCGCCTGAGCCGCCGCCTATCGCCCATTGGAATGACCCCTGTCGTGAATAAAGGAATTTCTGGTGTTGGAAAGCGATATTATAGTAATAATGTCTCTCCTCCCAAAGGGGAAAAAGATGACAATTTCATTTTAATGTAAACTTTACTTCAGGCTATCCCCATGCACAACAATCCGGAAAACGCTATTGGGGTCTTCGACTCTGGCGTCGGCGGACTCACGGTGGTCCGCGCCCTCATGGAAAGACTTCCTTTCGAGAACATTATTTACTTCGGCGACACCGCTCGGGTGCCTTACGGCGTCAAGTCCGTCGAAACCATCGCCCGTTACGCAACGGAAATAACGGAAGCGCTGCTTCGCGAGGAAGTCAAGCTCCTCATTATCGCCTGCAATACGATGGCGGCCGTGGCCTGCCAGGTGGTGGAAGACCTCTCTCCCACGCCGGTGTTGGAGGTGATCGACGCGGGGGCGCAATGCGCGCTCAAGAAAACCCGAACGAAGCACATAGGGGTGATCGGCACACCGGCAACCATCAACAGCAATGCGTACGCCCGAGCCATACACCGCCACGACCCGGACACCCGGATTTTCTCCCAGCCCTGCCCTCTTTTTGTGCCCCTCGTCGAGGAAGGCTGGCTGGATCACCCCGTAACCCGCCTCACCGCGCAGGAATACCTGAAACCCGTGCTGGCGGAAAACATAGATACGCTGGTCCTCGGCTGCACGCACTATCCTCTGCTCAAGCCGTTGATACAGGAAACGGTCGGTGAGGGAATCCGCCTTGTCGACTCCGCGGAAGCCATTGCGGAACAGGCATACAGGCTGTTACGCTCCATGGGCATGCAGAATCCGAGGCGCTCCAAGCCCGACTACCAGTTCATCGTGACGGACGTCCCCTTGCGCTTCCAGGCCATCGGAGAGAGGTTCCTCGGGCGAGTGCTCTCCAACGTGCGCGTCATTAAATGGTGAAGCTGAAGACGATTCCTGGTTGAGCGGTTGATTTGAGGCCACTCCAAGCTTATAGTTACGGCAGCGTCATTTTCTTCATGTCGATTCGACAGGCGCACGCCGCAATCGACTCATCCGAATCACCTTGAACCCAAGAAAGTAAAGGAGGAATCATGGCCATCAGTTTGCCCGAACTGCCCTACGCCAAAGACGCGCTCGCGCCTTACATCAGCGCCAACACCCTCGACTTTCATCATGACAAACACCATAACGCCTACGTAACAAACGCTAACAAACTGATCGAGGGAACGGACCTCGCCAATCTGGACGCCGAAGCGATCATCAAGAAAGTCGCAGGGGATGCTTCAAAAGCCGGAGTATTCAACAACGTGGCGCAGGCATGGAACCATTCTTTCTACTGGAAGTGCATGAAGCCGGGTGGAGGAGGCGTTCCGACCGGCGCTGTAGCGCAGAAGATCAATGCGGATTTCGGTAGCTATGAAAAATTCGTCGAAGAGCTAAAAAATGCCGGTGCAACGCAGTTCGGCAGCGGATGGGCGTGGCTCGTCGTGAAGGACGGGAAGCTCGCCGTCATGAAGACGGCCAACGCCGATACGCCCATCGCCCAGGGGGTGAAGCCGCTCCTCACCGTCGATGTGTGGGAGCACGCCTATTATCTGGATTACCAGAACCGCAGGCCCGATTACCTGACCGCTTTCGTAAGCCACCTGATAAATTGGGATTTCGTGAATTCCTGCCTCGGCTAGAAACATTCAAGGAGCCTGCCGGGGAGGCCAATCGAGGGACCTGTCCGCCCCGGCGGGCGCTTTGCATCATGCCTCGCGAAGCCCTCTTTTTCCGCGCAGCCCAGGGTGCGCCATAATTCACGATTACCGAAAACCCTTGACCCACAACGGCTCAATGCCAATGCCCCCCATCTGGAGAGCGCCAATGACGAACGAACTGATGATGGAGGAAGCGGACCGGGCGACAGTCACTGTCCTGGTGGATAACTATACGGATTTATTTCTATTGGAGAGCAAAGGACCGATGCGGCGCCCCATGATGCTACAGGGCGCAACCCCAGTCGCGGAACACGGACTTTCGGTGCTGATCGAGGTGGAAAGCGGCGGGAAACGGCGGTCGATCGTCATGGATGCGGCGCTAAGCCCCATGGCGCTCCTGCACAATATGACGGTTTACGGCGTCGATATGGCGGCAGTCGAATGCATGGTCCTCAGCCACGGTCATCCGGACCATTTTGGAGGGCTTGTGGCGCTCCTCGGGAAGACCCCGCAGGGTAAGAAACTCGTCCTGCATCCGGATGCGTTCTCCAGGAGGCGGCTCAACATCCCCGGACGCGGACCACAGAAGGAGCTTCCGTCGATCGACGAGGCAGCGCTCACGAATGCGGGAGCGCTGGTGTGCAAGAAGACGGGACCCGAGTTGCTGTGTTCGGGCATGGCGGTGGCGCTCGGGGAAATCGAGAGGACCACGGAGTTTGAAAAGGGATTTCCCTGGGCGGAGATCACCAGGGACGGCGAGTGGCTCCCCGACCCATTCCTAGACGACCAGGCAATTGCAATCCGGGTCAAGGGGAAGGGGCTGGTGGTCGTGAGCGGATGCGCCCACTCGGGGATAGTAAACACCGTCCGCTACGCACAGAAGATTGCGGGAGAAGAGAAAGTGCACGCCGTCATGGGAGGATTCCACCTGACGGGCCCTATTTTCGAGCCGATCATCGATCCCACCGTCGAGGCGCTGAAGGAAGCAGCCCCCGACTACGTGATTCCAATGCACTGCACCGGATGGAGCGCCATCAAGCGGTTTTCGGAACGGATGCCGGAGCAGTTCCTGCTAAACAGCGTGGGAACGAGCTACGTCTTTGAATAGGACAGGGAGCGGCCCCTCACCCAACCAATGCACAGATGGATGAAGGAGCGGGGCCGCGAAGAGGTTTCCAGCGGCGGGCGGTCAACCGCGCCAGATGATCGGCGGGGTCTTGCGCGGGGGCAGCCTGTGATAGGCGAACTTCGGGCGTCCCACCATCATGGCGCCCAGGCATTCATGGCCTTCCGGAAGGGCGAGGGCTTCCTTCATGGGGGGAAAGACGCCGGCGGCGGCGCGGAAATACCCCGCCCAGCAGCAGCCAAGCCCCATCGGGGCCGCCGCCAGCTCCAGGTAGGTCAAGGCAATGGTGGATGCGGTGGCGGCAAGGGGGTTGTCCTTGTGCGCGTGGGCCACGATAACGGCGGGCGCTCCGCGAAGGATGACGTCCACCCCTTTCTCCCAGCGCGGGATCAGCCTGTCCATATGCCATTGCGCGGCGATTTCCGGATGGGAGCGGATCATCCAGCGCGTCCAGTCGATAACGATTTCGACGAGCTTCTCCAGTTCGGCGCGGTTGTCGATCACCAGCCATTCCACACACTGGGAGTTGTGTCCCGAGGGCGCGTAGCGGGCGACGTCGATGAGCCGGGCGAGGTCCTCCCTTGACACCAGGTCTTTCTTGTAAGTCCGTATGGAGCGACGGCTTCGAAGGAAATACTCGCTGTGCTCCGGAGTCAGCCGATAGTCCTCCCGCACCGGGGGAAAATCGGCGGCGGGCATCTCCCGATGCAACAGGCTGCCTGTCGGGCAAGCCGCCACGCAGTGGCCACAGCGGATGCAGAGGTCTTCCGCGTCGTCGGTGGGGGCGGGAAATCCACCTTTCTTCAGTTCGATGAGTTCCATGGGACAAACCGCCGCACAGATTCCATCCCGATTGCACGAGTTTTCATCCACTTCCAACAAACGCATGGGGCAAACCTCCTGTAAACAGTCCGGTTCATGATGGAAGCCGCAACCGGCCGCAACATAGCGACGGGCGGGCGCACTCCATATTTTTACCACCCCGCCTCCAGATTTTCTCCATAATCTTCTGTTAAGAAATTCATGGCACGGAACACAGAGAGACGCCCCATGGGGCAAACGGCCCAAGCGGACGCGCAGGGGGCGCCGCAGCGCCCACCCCGGAAGCCGTCACTAGACGGCGGCTGACGCCCTGGAGCAGGCGCTGACCAGCCGTGATTCCCTGGTGGCGCGTATGCCGCCAAGAGAGAAATTCGTTATATGGCCGGCAACTTCCTCAAGGAGTTCGCCCGTCAGCGTTTTCCCCTTGTAACAGTCCAGATGGCAGCGGCTGCGGGCAAAGACGCTCCGGCACTGGCTCACAATGCTCATCTCGCAAAGGAGGACTTCCTCGTCCGTAGCGCTTTCACCCAGAAGCTCCCGGATCGCCTGGTGCACATAGTTTTGCAGGGGCTCCCGCATTTTCTGGAACTCCTCGTCGATCAGGCCCGTGGGATTCACTATCTCCATCATCTGCAGGCGATGGAACTCCCCGGACCGCTCCTCGTCCCCAAAGAGGGTGGCGAGGTGGAGGATAAACATGCGGAGGCGCTTCTCGGGAGAACCCGAAAATTGGAGCACATCGTTCCTCGAAGCGCTTGTATCAACCTTTGAATGCGCGTGGCGCCAAGTTTCCAGGTAAAGCGACTCCTTGTCGCGGAAGTAGTAGTTCACCGCCGCGATATTCACCTGGGCGCGCTTGCATATTTCAGCCACGGTCGCATCCCTGAATCCTTTCTTGCCGAAAAGCTCGCACGCGGCTTCCAGGATTCGCCCCCTCGTTTTTTCCCCGTCTTTTCGTTTTGGCATGACCTTGTAAATCCCATCAAATGTTTAAAATAAATACATTAAAATAGCTTTTAATATTTATGTTTGACTTTGTCAATCAGTATTTTTATGATGCCTCGAATCAAGAAAATAAAGCGCGGCGGAAGGCAGATTTCCTGCAGAGTCCGTCATAGAAGGAAACGCAACGAGGAATGTCGAGGATTAACCGAAGTCAATGGAGAACACAGTGCAAAAAGCGAAAAACAGAGCGGCAAAACTTTTTTTTGTCGCATTAGCGGCGACGGTCGGCGCCGGGTGCGCGGCGGTAGGCCCCAACTACGTGAAGCCGGAAATCCCAGCGCCCGCAAAATGGAGCTCGCAGGCGCCCAACGGGCTGGCGGAAGGGAAGCTCGATTCCAATCGGCTGGCGAGCTGGTGGGATGCGCTCGACGATCCCGTACTGTCAGACCTCATCCACCGGGCGGTTTCAAACAACCTGGACGTGAAAGACGCGAAGTCGCGCATTCGCGAGGCGCGAGCCGAACGCGGAATCGCGAAGGCGGATTTTCATCCGACGATCGACGGCTCCGGTTCGTACACCAGGAGCCGAGGGAGCAAGGATACGGGCGGAGGAAGCGTTTCAAACCTCTATTCGACGGGGCTGGATTCTTCCTGGGAGCTCGACATCTTCGGAGGAGTTCGCCGGTCGGTTGAAGCAACACAGGGCGACCTGGAAGCCGTCGAAGAGGACCTGAACGACGTGCTGGTCACCCTGGCATCGGAAGTGGGATTGGCATACGTGGACCTGCGATCCTACCAGGCGCAACTGGCGGTGGCGCGGAAAAACCTGGAATCGCAAGAAGAGACCTACAAACTGACCAAGTGGCGCTCCGATGCGGGCCTCACCACGGATCTGGCGGTGCAACAGGCGAGGTACAACATGGAAAGCACACGGTCGCAGATCCCGGCGCTGCGCACGGGGATGGAGGAGTCCATGAACAGCATCGCGGTCCTCCTTGGCGTGCAGCCGGGAAGCCTGCGGGCAGAGTTGGAGGCGGACAAGCCGGTCCCGGCGCCGCCGAGGGAGGTTGCGGTGGGGGTCCCGGCGGACGTCCTGCGGCAACGGCCGGACGTGCGCAGAGCCGAAAGAGAGCTGGCGGCGCAGACCGCGCGGGTGGGCGTTGCGACAGCCGATCTCTATCCCAAGCTCACGCTTTCTGGGTCCATTGGTCTGGACGCCCTCACCTTCGGCAGCCTCTTCTCGGCGAGCAGCCATTCCTACAGCCTCGGGCCCAGCTTCTCCATCCCCATTTTCAACGCAGGGGCGCTGCGGCTCAAGGTGGACGTGCAAACGGAATTGCAGGAGCAAAAGCTGATCGCTTATGAGCAAAGCATCCTGGACGCCCTGAAGGAAGTGGAAAACGCCCTGGTGGCTTATTCCGAAGAGCAGAACAAACGACAGGCGCTCATCGAGGCGTCGGACGCGGCGCGTCAGGCGGCGAACCTCGCCGAGAAGCAGTTCAGCGCGGGATTAACCGGCTTTGAAGACGTGCTGGAGGCCCAACGCTCCCTCCTCACATTCGAAAGCAGCCTCGCGGAGAGCAACGGGACAGTTACATCCAACCTGATACGCCTCTACAAGGCGCTCGGCGGCGGTTGGACGCCGATGGCCCCCGCCGCGGAGAATTCCGCACCTTCAAAATCGTCTCCATACTCACCTTCACCTTCCGCGAACGGATAAATATACAGGACAGAACGCCATGAATCAGACAAACGCGGGAGTCGGTCCCGACGTCGCCAAGACCCTCGGATTGGACGCCACGCCGAGCCACAGGAAAAGGATAAAGAAGGCGATCATCTGGCTGGCCGTCATTGCGGCGGCGGCTTTCGGCGTTACGTGGACCCTCTCCAGCGATGGGGAGGAGCTGCGGTATACGACGCAACCCGCGGTGCGCGGTAGTTTGTCCGTTACCGTGTCCGCCACGGGGAACCTCGCCCCCACCAATGAGGTGGATGTAGGAAGCGAACTCTCCGGCACCGCGAAATACGTCGACGCAGATTACAATGACGAAGTAAAAGTGGGGCAAACGCTGGCGCGTCTCGACACCAGCAAACTTCAGGCGGAGGTGCTCCAGTCGAAAGCCACCCTGGAAGCCGCCAATGCCGCCGTTTTGACGGCGAAGGCGACCGTCAAGGAAAAGAGGAACGATCTCGCGCGGATAAAGCGCGTGCAGCAGATGAGCACAAGCAAGGCCGTTTCCCAGCAGGACGTGGACGCCGCCGAAGCGGAGCTGGACCGCGCGGTGGCAGCCGAGGCGAGCGCCCAGGCGGAGGTGTCCCGATCCAAGGCGGCGCTCGAGGCCGATGAAACGGACCTCTCCAAGGCCGTCATCAAATCGCCGGTTAACGGCATCGTCCTATCCCGTCAAATAGAGCCGGGTCAGACCGTGGCCGCCAGCCTTGAAGCCCCCGTGCTTTTCACTCTCGCGGAGGACCTTCGCAAGATGGAGCTTCTCGTGGACGTGGACGAAGCGGACGTAGGGAAGGTGAAGAAGGGGCAACCGGCCGTTTTCACCGTAGACGCCTATCCCGGCAGGAGGTTTCCCGCGGACATCATCCAGGTGCGCTACGGGGCCACCAGCACGAGTTCCAGCAGCTCCAGCAGCAGCTCCAGCTCCAGCAGCAGCTCCAGCTCCAGCTCGTCCAGCTCCAGCACCGGCGTCGTGACATATAAGGCGGTGCTCAACGTGGACAACTCGGACATGTCGCTTCGGCCCGGCATGACCGCCACGGCGGAGGTCACCGTGGAGAAGGTGGACGACGCCATCCTCGTCCCGAACGCCGCCCTGCGGTTCACTCCCCCTGTCCAGGAAGCGAAGGCGAACCAGGGAGACTCTAATGGAGGAGGAGGCATTATGAGCAAGCTTATGCCGCGCCCGCCGCGCCCGGAGACGAAAAAATCGAGAGAGCAAAGCAGCGAGAAACCGGGCGCGAAGGTGTGGGCGCTCCGCGACGGACGGCCCGCCGCCATCCCTGTGAAAACGGGCTCGACGGACGGGAAGTTCACGGTTATCACGGAAGGCGACGTCCAGCCGGAAGAGCCCCTCGTAGTGGACGCCGAGAGTGTGAAGAAATGACGAAGAACGCAACCGCAATCGATCCGGCGCTCAAACAACCGATCATCGAGCTGAGGAGCGTAAGGAGGGTTTACGGGATGGGCGCGGCGGTCATGCAGGCTCTGCGCGGCATCGATCTCGCCATCGAGGAGGGGGAATTCGTCGCGATCATGGGGCACAGCGGATCGGGCAAGTCCACCTGCATGAACATCCTCGGGTGCCTCGACATCCCATCCTCGGGGCAGTTCCTCTTCCAGGGGGTGGACGTCGGGTCACTATCGCGCGATCAGAGGGCGCTTTTGCGCCGCCACTACCTGGGGTTCATCTTTCAGGGTTTCAACCTGCTCGGGAGGACGTCCGCGCTCGAGAATGTGGAGCTTCCCCTTATATACCGCGGCGCGCCTCTTTCCGAGAGGAGGCAGGCGTCCCTCGATGCTCTCAAGGCCGTCGGACTCCAGGGCTGGGAGCGCCACACGCCCGCCGAACTTTCCGGCGGACAACAGCAGCGGGTCGCCATCGCCCGAGCCATCGTATCCAAGCCCAAGGTGATTCTTGCCGACGAGCCTACGGGCAACCTCGACACCAAGACCAGCATCGAGGTCATGGAACTTCTCACGTCGTTCAACCGGGAGCGCGGCATCACCGTCGTGATGGTGACTCACGAGCCCGACATGGCGGAATACGCGCAACGCCGCGTCACTTTCCGGGACGGCCTCATACAGAACGAGGAATCCGGCCCCGAAAGCGCGGAGGGAGGGCCGGCGCAATGATATGGGAAACGATTCTACTGGCTGAGCGGGAGATACGCCGCAACGCGATGCGCTCCTTCCTGACGATCCTCGGCATCGTCATCGGCGTAGCCGCCGTCATCACCATGGTTACGCTCGGCGGCGGCGCGACGGCTCAAGTGGCCTCCGAGATTTCGAGCCTCGGAACCAACATGCTCCAACTCCGGCCGGGCCAGGGGATGCACGGGCCGGGCGGGGCGCGCTCCCAGGCGGACCAGTTCAAGCTCGCGGACGCCCAAGCCATCGAGCGGGACATTTACGGCCTCGCGGCCGTCGCGCCAATGGCGAGCAAGTCCGCGCAGGCCATCTACGGCAACGAAAACTGGTCCACCACCGTGACGGGCAGCACCAACGCCTACCTGACGGTGCGCAACTGGCCGGTGAAGGATGGGCGGGATTTCACGGACGTCGAGATGAGCGCGGGAAAGGCCGTTTGCCTGTTGGGCTCCACCGTGAAAAAGGAGCTTTTCGGAGCGGAGGACGCATTAGGGAATTCGATCCGCCTCGGGAAGCTCTCCGTGCAGGTGGTCGGGATTCTCGAATCCAAGGGGCAGTCCAGCTTCGGAAGCGACCAGGACGATTTCGTGCTGGTCCCGCTCCGCACCCTGCAAAGGCGCATGGTGGGAAGCACCGACGTGGAGTCCATCATGGTGTCGGCGAAAGACGGCGTGTCCACGCAGAAGGTCAAGGCGGACATCCAGCGCCTCATGCGGGAGCGGAGGAATATCACACCGAACAAGGACGACGACTTCAACGTGATGGACATGCAGGAACTCACGAACGCCCTCACCGGCTCCACCAAGGTGCTCACAGCACTCCTTGCGGCGGTCGCGGCGGTGAGCCTCCTCGTCGGCGGCATCGGCATCATGAACATCATGCTCGTGTCGGTGACGGAGCGCACGCGGGAGATCGGCATCCGCCTAGCGATCGGGGCCATGGAAGGGGAAGTGCTGCAACAATTTCTGCTGGAGGCGGTGGTGCTCTCCTGCTTCGGGGGAATCATCGGAATCCTGCTGGGGCTTGCCTCCGCCGTAGGGGGGGCCTATGCGCTGGGGGTGCCCTTCGTGCTCAACACCAAGATAGTATTCATCTCCTTTCTTTTTTCGGCGGCGGTCGGGGTGGTTTTCGGCTACTTCCCCGCATTGCAGGCCGCACGGCTGAACCCGATCGAAGCCCTGCGGCACGAATAGAGGCGAGACGGAAGAACGAAGAGCGAGGGACTTCGCTCCTTCGCCTACGAACCTGCAAACTCTTGGGGAGCACGGCCTGACGGCCGGACTCCCCATTTTTTTCGTTCCCGAAGAGCCAAACCCGTCACGACGGGACGGCAAATCAAACAAGAAAATATTATTGTATTACAATAAATTTTTACTGTTTTAAACGCTTTTATTCTTGACTTAAGTTTATTCCTCCCTTAAATTCCCCCCAATGCGAACGGTTGAGACAGTCGACAGCAAGCAAGCGCGCCGGACGCAGTGGAAAAATCAACCGGAAACCCCGACCCCAATGGGAGGAAAGCGAGCCATGGAAGACAAACAACGCATCAGAACCGTAAGCCGCCGGTTCAAGAGGATCTGCACCGGCCTGATTATCCTGCTGCCGCTAGTGGAGGCGGTTTTCTGGATCTATTTCAATCAGATCCATTCGCAGGCGGTGATTGGACCGATGACGCCCCTGCCCGTCCGGGTGGACCACGACCTTTCCGCGCGGTCGCGCCTCTTCGCATTCCTCGCCGGACTGCCTCCGATGGGGGCGACTATTTTCGGCCTCGTCAAACTGAAAAGCCTGTTCCACCTGTACGAGGACGGACTCATATTCACGGAGCTCAACGTAAAGTGCTACCGCAGCCTCGGGCAGGCGCTGATCGCGTGGGCGGGGTGCGACGTGGTGCGGTTCTCGCTGCTCGCCGTCGCGCTCACCATCGAGAACCCGCCCGGCCAAAGGGTGATAACGTTTGGGGTGAACTCCGGAGAGCTGACAGCGGTTTTCGTCGGCCTCATAGTGCTCCTCGTGTCGTGGGTGATGGACGAGGCGCGCAGGATGCAGGAAGATCAGGCGCTTATCATATAACCCCACACCGGGCTTTCCATACAAGGTGCAAAATGGCCATTGTCATCAATCTCGACGTCATGCTCGCCAAACGAAAAGTGAAATCCAAGGAGCTTGCGGAAGCGATCGGGATCACGGAGCAGAACCTTTCCCTCATCAAGACGGGCAAGGTGCGGGGCATGCGGCTGGCGACGCTCGATGCGATTTGCAGACATCTGCGGTGCCAGCCGGGCGACATACTGGAATACCGGGAAGACGACGGGGACGGGAAGGACGGCGGGCGGTCCTGACGGGCCGCCCGCGCGGGCTACGCGTTCACTCCGGCCATGCCTTCCTGAGTGTAGCGCTCCCCACGGATGGCGCCGGGGGCGAAAGCGGCGTCGAGTTCGGCGATTTCCTCCGGGCTCAATTCGAGCGCGGCGGCCTGGACGTTTTCGGAGAGATGATCGAGCCGACGGGCGCCCGGAATGGCGACGACATCATCCCCTTTCGAGAGCAGCCACGCAAGGGCCGCCTGCGCGGGCGTGACGCCCTTTTTCTCCGCGAGGGCGAAGAGGCCCCGCGTGCGTTCCATGTTGGCGTCGAAGTTGCGTTCGGAGAACCTCGGGAGGGAGCCCCGAAAGTCCCCACCACCGACGAGGGCGCCGCGGTCGAGCTTTCCCGTGAGCGCCCCTCGCCCGAGCGGGCTGTAGGCGACAAAGCCGACGCCAAGCTCCCGGAGGGTTGGAAAAATCGCGGATTCCACGTCGCGGGTCCAGAGAGAGTACTCCGACTGGACGGCAGCCACGGGGTGGACCGCGTGGGCGCGCCGGAGCGTTTCCGGCGACGGTTCCGATAGGCCGATATGCCGCACCTTCCCTTCCCGCACCAGCTCAGCCATTGCCCCAACCGTTTCCTCGATCGGGACGCTCGCGTCGATGCGGTGCACGTAATAGAGGTCGATCACGTCCCGCCCGAGACGCTTCAGGCTCGCTTCCGCCGACGCCCGGACGTATTCGGGCCGCCCCGATATGGAGCGGCGGTATTCCCCCTTGACCCGCACGATCCCGAACTTGGTAGCGACTTGCACGCCCGCGCCCCCGTATTCCCCGAGCGCCTTGGCGATCAGCTCCTCGTTGTGGCCGTGGCCGTACGTGTCGGCGGTGTCGAGCATCGTGACGCCCTGGTCGAGCGCCGCCAGGATGACGGCTATCGAAGCCGCGTCGTCGGACGGTCCATAAAACTCGCTCATGGCCATGCAACCGAGCCCGAGCGCGGAGACTTCGAGTCCACCCAGCTTTCTCTTTTTCATGGAAATCCTCCTTCTCATTGCGCCTTACGTTGCATCCAACCTGGATAGCGATTTGATTTCTGCTCACTGGAAAGATAATAACCGCATGCGGGTCCGTTTTGCTTCCGGAAGACCGCCCATTTATTATCAGATATGGACATTCCGCAAAGGGGCTGCGCATGGTGGGAGGAACAGGGGGAGGGGCGGCATGACGGAAGAGGGAACGGGAGGACGCAGGGAGACGCGCATCGACAGGATCAACCTGCTGACCCCGTCGCGAACGGCGCTCACGCTCGAAGGCCGCATGGAGACGCACTCCACGAAACGCCTGCACGCGCACGGCCACCACCAGCTCCTCACGATCCGGGACGGCGTGACGCTCCTCGTCGACGCCGCGCGCGGACAGCACGATAAAACGGGTCGCAGAGCAAACCCCAATCCACCGGGTTTAGACGAGGTCCAATGGCGATAGCCGGTTCATCTATTAGCGCTTGGCGCCATTAGCATCTTACGCTAATATTATTTGCATGATACGGACCTTCAAATGCAAAGAGACAGAGAAAGTCTTTGGGCGCAGGCGCTCTCCGAAAATACCCGCTGATATTCAGCGGATCGCCATGCGCAAGTTGGTAGCGCTGAATGCAGCGCCCAGCCTCAACGCCCTTCGCATCCCACCTGGAAACCGTTTGGAAACCCTAAGCGCGGACCGGGAGGGCCAACACAGCATCCATATCAATGACCAGTGGCGCATATGCTTTACGTGGCGAGAGGGAAATGCATATGACGTCGAAATCTCAGACTATCACTAGAAGGAGAGGAAAAGCCGTGATCGAAGAGAAAGCACCCCCGATCCACCCCGGCGAGATCCTTAAAGAGGACTTCATGATCCCCATGGGAATAAGCCAATACCTTCTGGCCAAGGACATCGGAGTCGATCCCCGGCGGATCAACGCGATCATTCATGGAAAGCGCGCAATTACGGCTGATACCGCTCTGCGCCTTGGCCGCTATTTTCGGATTGAGCCAGAGTTCTGGATGAACCTTCAGACGCATTACGATCTTGAGGTGCAGTCCGATCGCCTGACCGGAAAACTGGAACAGGAGGTAAAAATTCATTCGGCGGCTTGAAGGCGGCAGCAAATATCATGAGAACGCACGATGCTCTTCGACATCCCTCTTTGAGAGCCTGTTCTTCCCGGCCCGCAACATTGAAGTGCAGACTGAAATTGAGGATCGGCTCGCCGAACACATCAGAAGGTTTCTCGGCCTGAAATAGCCGCCTGAAGGGGCGCAACCATCGCAGCCCCAATCCATTGGATGCTTGCAGGCATCGGCCGTTGGGAGTCCACGGAGCATCAATTGATTTCCATTGAGCAACCGCCTGATCCCTCCCATATGTTTTCGAGCATCGCGACTCCCTAAAAGTGAGACGCATGGCGGGAGCAGGAGAAAGTCAGGCATGACGGAAGAGGGAACGGGAGGACGCAGGGAGACGCGCATCGACAGGATCAACCTGCTGACCCCGTCGCGAACGGCGCTCACGCTCGAAGGCCGCATGGAGACGCACTCCACGAAACGCCTGCACGCGCACGGCCACCACCAGCTCCTCACGATCCGGGACGGCGTGACGCTCCTCGTCGACGCCGCGCGCAGACAGCCGCTTTTCGGGGCGATGACCGCCTTCATCCCCGCCCACCTGCCGCACAGGTCGGTGGTAATGGGGGATTCCGTGCACTACAAGTGCCTCTACCTGGCGACGGACCTCTTTGAAGCGAAGGCGGAAGAGATTTCGATTTTCAACATCAGCGCGCTCGGCGCGGCGCTTTTCGAGCGCATCAGCATCCGGCGGCCAGAGGACCTTTCATCCGGGCTCAACCGGGAATGTCTGGATCTGCTGCTCAAGGCGTTGAGGGAAGACTTGGAGCGCCCGGCAGACCTCGTCCGACTCCCCGAGCCGTCCATGCCGCTCAGCCGGGAGGTGATCGGGTTTATCGAGGAGAACTACGCCCGCCGCCTCACCATGGCGGACTTCACGAAAGCCCTCCCCTACTCCGCGCGGCATCTATCGAGGCTTTTCAAGGCGGACCTCGGGATCACCATTTTTGAACACCTGCGGCTGCATCGCATGCTGGCGGCATCCATCGCGCTCTGCAATACGGAGAAAACTATCACCGACATAGCCTACGCCTGCGGCTGCGAATCCATTTCGTCCTTCTACCGGGACTTCCACGCGGTCTTCGCCCTTGCGCCCAAGGCGTTCCGGGAGCGGATGAAGGGAAGCGGGAGGAGCCAAGGCGGTGCGCCTTAGCTTCCGGCATGCGGATCAAGCAGTTGGGATAAAGAGAAGAACCTGATATTATCACACAGCGCTTATTTCCTTGATCCGTCCGGGAAAGCGGCGCCATGGTCCGCTTGATGGATCATAGAGGCAGGCTGGAGCCTGCCGCAATCCGGTTTCAAAGGTGCGAATGGTGGACAACGAGGCGTCAGATGAAGATAGAATCGATGCGGTTGAAGAACTTCAAAGCTTTCCGAGATGCGGAACTTAAGGACCTCCCCAATTTCTGCGTTTTTGTCGGGGCCAACGGAAGCGGTAAGAGCACTATTTTCAGCCTATTCGGCTTCCTGCGCGACACAATGACCAGCAACGTCAACACCGCCATGACGCGACTGGGAGGAAACAGGGGATTCCGCGAAGTCCGCAGCCGCAGCTCCGAAGGCCCCATTGAAATCGAACTGAAATTCAGGGAGAAAACGGACGGCCCGCTGATAACATACTTCCTGCGAATCAATGAAGAAAAAGGCAAGGCGTACGTCGAAAGGGAAACTTTAAAATACCGCCGGGGAAGCGGCGGGCAGCCATGGAAATTTCTGGATTTCGAGCGCGGAGAGGGCGAGGCGGTCACCAATGAACTGGAATCCGTCTCAAACGTCCAGGACCTGCATCGCGAAAGACAGACCTTGAAATCGCCCGACATTCTCGCTATCAAGGGGCTGGCGCAATTCAAGGAGTTTCCCGCGGTGGTGGCATTGGGGAACCTCATCGAGAACTGGCACATCTCCGACTTCCACATCAGCCGGGCCAGACCGGAGCAGGAAGCGGGGTATGCCGAGCACCTCTCGCGCGAGGGGGAGAACCTTTCCCTCGTGATACAATACCTCCATCAGAACCACCGGAGCGTATTCGACAAAATCCTCGATCTGCTCAAGCGCAGGGTCCCCGGCATCTCGAACGTAGATTCCAAAACCACCGAGGAAGGCCGCGTACTTTTGAAATTTCAGGACGGCTCCTTCGAAGACCCCTTCCTGGCGCGGTATGTCTCCGACGGAACCATCAAGATGCTGGCCTACCTGACGCTCCTTTACGACCCGGCGCCACATCCCCTGCTATGTGTCGAAGAGCCCGAAAACCAGCTTTATCCCAAGCTCCTCTGGGAGCTGGCGGAAGAGTTCCGCTCCTATGCAAACCGTGGAGGGCAGGTTTTCGTTTCCACGCATTCACCGGATTTTCTCAATGCCGCCCAACTGGAGGAAGTCTTCTGGCTGGTGAAAGAGGATGGATACACTCGGGTGAGGCGCGCATCCGACGACCCTCAGATCGTCGCTTACATGAAGGGAGGCGATCAGATGGGATATCTATGGGAGCAGGGCTTTTTCAAGGGGGCGGACCCACAATGAAAACGATCGTCTTCTTCCTGGAGGAGCCCTCCGCGAAGGAAATGCTCGAAGGGATTCTGCCGCGCCTCCTGCCCGAGGAATTGGAGCGGCGCTACATTGTCTTCCGGGGAAAGCAAGACCTGGAAAAACAGCTGGAGAAACGGCTGCGCGGCTGGCAACAGCCTGATTCCGTCTTTGTCGTCCTGCGGGACCAGGATTCGGGAGACTGTCATGCCGTCAAGGCAAAGCTCGTGGAGCTTTGTGAAAGGGCTGGAAGGAATGGGACCCTGGTGCGGGTGGCGTGCAAGGAGCTGGAGAGCTTTTACTTGGGCGATCTGAAGGCCGTCGAAAGAGGACTTGAGCTGCGCGGATTGTCCACAAAGCAGGATCAGAGAAAATTCAGGACCCCCGACAGCCTGGGCAGCCCGTCAGATGAACTCTCGAAACTGACCGGCAAACTGTACCAGAAAGTGTCCGGCTCGCGGGCCATTGGACCACATCTGAGCCTGGACGGCAACCGTTCACACAGCTTCAACGTTCTCGTTTCAGGGATAAAGAAGCTTGTGGAGATTCCCTGACAAAATTCGGAGTGGGAGGCTACGCTAGGGGAAGCGTCCGCCCTCCGGCGAATTGTCCTGTTTTCCTCTCCAAACGCGCGGCGCTAAAAGCTTTGACACGCAAAAACCCCTGATATATTCTCCTTTTGCCTTTCAACCTTACAAGGGGGAAAATCATGAATTTCAACATCGCTCAAAACAGCCGCATGCGCCGGTTGCCGCCCTACGTTTTCGCGCAGGTGAACGCCCTCAAGACCGAACTGCGGCGCGCGGGCGAGGACATCATAGACCTGGGGATGGGAAATCCCGACCTCCCTACCCCGAAGCACATCATCGACAAACTGGTGGAGGCGGCGCAGAAGCCGCACAACCACCGCTACTCGGCGTCGAAGGGCATCACGCGGCTTCGCGACGCCATCTCGGGGTGGTACAAGCGGCGCTACGACGTGGACATCGACCCGGAAAGCGAGGCCATCGTCACGATCGGGGCAAAGGAAGGGCTCTCGCACCTCGTGCTGTCCCTCATCAGCCCGGGGGACGTGGTTTTCGCCCCCAACCCGACCTATCCGATACACCCCTATTCAGCGATCATCGCAGGGGGGGACGTGCGGTCCATCCCGATCGGGCCGGGGAGGGATTTCATGAAGGACCTCGAAGACGCCATGAAGCAGACGTGGCCGAGGCCGAAGCTCCTCATCATATCGTTTCCACACAATCCGACGACGGTCGTGGTCGATCTCGACTTTTTCCGCAAGATCGTGGACTTCGCGAAGGAAAACAATCTGATGGTGATCCACGACCTGGCCTACGCGGACCTCACCTTCGACGGCTACCAGGCGCCAAGCTTTCTCCAGGCCCCAGGGGCGAAGGAGGTGGGAGTGGAATTTTTCTCCCTTTCCAAGAGCTACAGCATGGCGGGCTGGCGGGTCGGCTTCTGCGTGGGGCACCCGGAAATCATCGCGGCGCTCACGCGGATGAAGAGCTATCTTGACTACGGCGTTTACCAGCCCATACAGATTGCGGCCATCATCGCGCTCAACGGCGACCAGTCGTGCGTCGGAGAGATCGTATCGGTGTACAAGTCCCGGCGCGACGCGCTGGTGGACGGGCTGAACCGCGTCGGCTGGACCATGGAGAAGCCCAAGGGAACTATGTTCGTCTGGGCGCCCATCCCGGAGCAGTTCGCGAAGATGGGATCGGTCGAATATTCGAAATTCCTCATCCGGGAGGCCAAGGTGGCGGTGTCGCCGGGGCTCGGGTTCGGGGAGTATGGCGACGGACACGTGCGCTTCGCCCTGGTGGAGAACGAAATGCGCACCCAGCAGGCGATCCGTGGAATCCGGCGCGCCCTGGGCGCTGGCAAGTAGACGGGGGGCGACGAGGAAGTGCCAAAGATTTTTGTGGAGGATATCGAAGCGAACCAGGAGGTGGCGTCTCACTTCATTCTGGCGGACAAACAATTGAGGACGGCCCGCAACGGAACGCAGTTCCTGACGCTTAAGCTCGCGGACAAGACCGGCGAGCTGACCGGGCGCATTTGGGACGGGGCGGTGGAGGCCGCCGCCGCGCTGCCCGCGCGCGGCGTGGTGTCGGTGCGGGGGCGGAGCGAGCTTTACCGCGACGAGATGCAGTTGCAGGTGCGGGAGATCGCCGTCCTACCCATGGAGCAGCTGGACCCGGCGGACTACCTGCCTGTCTGCCCGGCGGATCGCGAGGAGCTATGGGAAAAGCTCAAGAAGCTCTGTTCGTCGGTGAAGAACAAGCCGCTTCACCAGCTGCTGAAGACGCTGCTCGGAGACAAGGGCCTCATGGACCTTTTCCGGCGTGCGCCCGCCGCCAAGTCGATGCACCACGCCTACATCGGGGGACTGCTCGAGCATTCCCTGTCGGTCGCAAAGCTCGCGACGCGCATCTGCGACCACTACCCTGACATTGACCGCGACCTACTGGTCACGGGGGCCATCCTGCACGATATCGGGAAGGTGCACGAATTCGTGTACGACTTCTTCATCGATTATTCAAACGCGGGCCGCCTCCTCGGACACATGATCCTGGGGGCGGAGATCCTCGAGGAGAAGGCGAAAGGCATCAAAGGCTTTCCCGCCGAACAGCTCATGGTCCTCAAGCACCTCATTCTCAGCCATCACGGGGAAGCGGAATTTGGAGCGGTCAAGCTCCCCATGACCCGTGAAGCCTTCGTGCTCCATTTCGCGGACGACCTCGACGCCAAGATGAACAGCCTTGGCCGCATCCTGTCGGAGCCAAGCAACGGCGAGGACGACTGGACCGGCTACCAGCAGATGTTCGGGCGTTTTCTTTACAGGGGCGCGCACTCGGGGGGCGAAAGCGGCGCGCCGGCTTCGGACGCCCAGGCAAAGGAGGAGGAGCCGGCGGGAGAGCAGCTCTCCATGTGGGCGGCTGGCGGAAGCCCCCGGAGGAAGTCGGATGGATAGGGGGAATAAGAAATCCTTCGCGCGGTTCGTGAGCTTCGAGGGCATCGACGGCTGCGGGAAGAGCACCCAGATGCTGCACTTTGGCCATGGTCTCGACAAGGCGGGGATTGCCTACATACCGACGCGCGAGCCGGGGGCTACGGTGCTCGGGGCGTCGCTTCGGAAGATGCTGCTGGACCCATCTTTTTCCGGCATGGACCACTGGGCGGAGCTGTTGCTCTATCTCGCCGACCGGGCGCAGCACGTCGCCGAGGTGATCCGGCCCGCGCTCGAACAGGGGCTTTGGGTGCTCAGCGACAGGTATGCGGACGCGACGCTCGCCTACCAGGGGGCGGCGCGCGGGCTCGACATGGAGCGCCTCAAGACGCTCCACGAGTGGACGACCGGAAACCTCTGGCCCGACGCCACCGTTTTGCTGGACTGCGACGTCGATACGGCCCATGAGCGCAGGTCGGGCCGGAGCGGCGCGCCGGATCGCCTGGAATTGCAGAAGAGGGATTTTCACGAACGGGTGCGGAAGGGGTACCTCGACCTCGCGGCTTCCGAGCCGGAGAGGTTCTTCGTGCTCGACGCATCCCGGTCGGTCCAGGAAACGGCGGAGGAGCTGCGGGAGCTTTTCCGGCGGCGACTCGGCATGGAGCTTCCCGCATAGCTCACCGGACAAATTCAGTGGGGGCGGCTCCCATCCTCAACAGAGACAACCTGAAAGACAGATTGCAACATGGCCCTTAAGGATGTTCCGGGTCAGCTGCGGGCGAAGCGCTTCCTGCGGCGGATACTGGAGAAAAATCAGGCGCCGCACGCGCTCCTTTTCACCGGCATGGCCGGGATCGGCAAGTTCGCGCTCGCCTTGGAATTCGCAAAGGCGCTCAACTGCCTCGATCCGGGAGACGACGGGGACTGCTGTGACAAATGCGCCTCGTGCAAGAGGATCGAAGCGGACAACCACCCTGATTTCCTACGAATAACCAGCCAGGGTCAATTTATCAAGTTGGACCAGATCCGCGCGCTCCGAGACAGGGTGCGCTACCGTCCCTTCGAGGGCAGGCAGCGCGTGGCAATACTGGAAGACGCGCAGAGGCTGAGGGAGGAGGCGGGCAACGCGCTCCTCAAGATCCTGGAGGAGCCGCCACAGCAGAACATCTTTATCCTCCTCGCCCTGGAGCCGCAGATGCTCCTGCGCACGATCGTCTCCCGCTGCTGCCACGTCCGGTGCCAGCCACTCGATGACCAATGGATCGAACAACGTCTTATCACCGTCCACCACATGCCGGAAGAGCGCGCGAGGGAAGCGGCCCGTCTCTCCGAGGGCAGCATGGCGCGAGCGGATTGGTGGGCGGAATCCGAACGGGTGGCCCACCGGGACGATGTAATCGGGAAGATCCGGTCCCTGCGCAACCTCCCCATGCTCGACTTTTTCCTGATGACCACGGAATGGGCCAAGGAAAGTGAGGACTTGGAGCTGGATTTGGAGTATATTAAGCTTTGGATCCGAGATCTGACGCTCGATCGCGTAATGCAGCAAGGCGACGACGCTCCGCGCCGGGGCGATCCTTTCGTCGAAAGCCTTTTTAGTCTCTACCAGGAAGTGGAATCCGCCATGCGGAGCCTCCGGCAAAACGCCAACAAGCAGCTTGTGCTGGAGGGGGTTTGCATGGCGATAAAGGATAATTTGTATGGATAGGGTGGTTGGTATACGTTTTCGGGAAGGAGGAAAAATCTATCACTTTGACCCGGGAGAATTCGATCTTAAGCTGGACGATTGCGTCATAGTGGTCACAGAGCAGGGAAAGGGGCTCGGGCAAGTGGCGCAGCCTCCCCATCCGAGGGACGCGCGGGTCCATCCCCCCGATCTCAAGAAGGTGGAACACCTGGCGAGCGAGGAAGAGATCGCGGCGTTCCGCGAGAACAGGCAGATAGAGCAGGAAACCAAGCTGTTCTGTCTCGACCGGATCAGGACGCACAACCTGCCGATGAATCTGGTGGATGTGGAATGTCTCTATGACGGGTCGAAGATCATATTCTATTTTACGGCGGACGGGCGGGTCGATTTCAGGGAACTATTGAAAGACCTTGTCCGCAAGCTGCGGACGCGCGTCGAACTCCGCCAGATAGGGGTCCGCAACCAGGCCAAGATGGTCGGCGGGCTCGGCAACTGCGGACGCCCTCTCTGCTGCGCCAGCTTTCTCAAAAATTTCCACCCCGTCTCGATAAAAATGGCGAAGGAGCAAAACCTGAGTTTGAACCCAGGGAAGATCTCCGGGGCCTGCGGAAGGCTCATGTGCTGCCTGCAATACGAATACGAAACATACCGAGAATTGAAAAAGCATATGCCGAAAATCGGCAAGAAGATCGAAACGAGCGAGGGCTCCGGGAAAGTGGTCCGGCAAAACGTCATGGAGCGGAGCGTCACCGTTTTGCTCGAAGGCGGCAAGGAGATCGAGCACCTCATCGAGGGCCCCGCAGGCGAATAGCGACTCTTCAGACTTGTTTTTATATGTTGGGGTGAACGGATGTGAACCCCAACAAAGACCTGCGCCTTGTTGGGGTTCGCCACGGCTCACCCCAACCTGCGGTCAACCCGCAAGATAGAGGCCGACAGCCCACCAGGATCGGCGGGTCCGGCTCAATCGCCATCATCACCGCCGCCCGGCAGCCGGAACCTCCCGGCGGCGAAGACTCCCGCCGCCGGATCGCGGCGGACCGCACACAAAATATACAGCCAGCGATTCGGAGGAGCGCGTGGAACAGAGCAATTCTCAAAAGATTTTCACTACCACCCCCATCTACTATGTCAACGCCGAGCCCCACATCGGGCACGCCTATACGACCATTGTGGCGGACGTCTTCAGCCGATTCCACAAGCTCATGGGGCATGAGACCTATTTTCTGACGGGAACCGACGAGCACGGCGACAAGATCGTCCAGGCGGCCGAGAAGGCGGGCGTAGACCCCAAGACATACGTAGACCGAATCAGCGGCCTCTTCCGGGAGGCATGGCCCAAGCTCAACGTCAAGAACGACTATTTCATCCGGACGACCGATCCCGACCACATCCGCGTCGTGCAATACATTCTCCAGAAGGTGCACGACGCCGGGGAGATTTATTTCAGCACCTACAAGGGGCTTTATTGCGTCGGCTGCGAACGGTTCTACATGGAGCGGGAACTGGTGGACGGCAAGTGCCCGGACCACGACGCGGCCCCGATCGAGCGGGAGGAGTCCAATTATTTCTTTCGCATGAGCAAGTATCAGGACTGGCTGATCGAGTACATCATGCAAAACCCGGATTTCATCCGGCCGGAGCGGTACCGCAACGAAGTGCTCGCGTTCCTTCGCGAGCCGCTCGAAGACCTTTGCATTTCGCGTCCCAAGGAGCGGTTGAGCTGGGGCGTGCCGCTTCCCTTCGACGACCGGTACGTCACCTACGTGTGGTTCGACGCCCTCATCAATTACGTGAGCGCCCTCGGGTATCCGGACGGGGAGTTATTCAGAAAATTCTGGCCGGTGGCGCAGCATATCGTAGCGAAGGACATCCTGAAGCCGCACGGCATCTACTGGCCCACCATCATCAAGGCCGCGGGGCTCGAGCCCTACCAGCATCTCAACGTCCACGGCTATTGGAAAATCAACGAAGGCAAGATGAGCAAGAGCCGGGGGACGGTGGTGCGCCCCCTCGACCTCGCATCGGTCTACGGGGTCGACGCATTCCGTTACTTCCTGCTGCGGGAGATGGTGTTCGGCCTGGACTCCAATTTCAGCGAAGACGCACTCGTGCAGCGGCTCAACGCCGACCTCGCGAACGACCTTGGAAACCTTTTCAGCCGCACCCTCGCCATGACGGACAAGTACTTCGGGGGCAAGATCCCGCCCTTCGGAGCGGAGCCGGACCCGGTGGACGCAGAGCTTGCGAGGCAAGCCGAGGAGGCCGCCCAGCGCGTCGCCGAGGAAGTCCCGGAATTCGGGTTCCACAAGGCGCTCATGGCCATATGGGAGATGCTCAACCACGCGAACAAGTACGTCGACCAAGTGGGACCGTGGAGCCTGGCGAAAGACCCGGCAAGCTTCCCACGACTGCAAACGGTGATACGGACGCTTCTCGAGGTCAACAAGATGGCCGCCGTTCTGGTCGCGCCGTTCATGCCGGAGACGTCCGAGAAAATGCTCGCGCGACTGGGGATTCAGAAGGATGCCACACAGCTTCGCATGGCCGACGACGGGAAGTGGGGATCGCTCGCGGAAGGAACCGAAGTCCGGAAGGGAGAGGCGCTGTTCCCCCGCATAGACGTAAATAAGAAGGAAGAAGCCGCCGCAAAGCCAAAAGCCGCTCCCGCGAAAACCGAGAAGGCGGGCGCCGCGCCGCCGTCTCCGGCGGAAGCGCCGCCGCTTGAGCCCATATCGTTCGAGACTTTCAAGAAGGTAGACCTGCGGGCGGGGGTCGTGAAACAGGCAGAGCGCATCCCGAAGTCGAAGAAACTCCTGCGGCTTATCGTGGACATCGGCGAGGAGCGCCAGATAGTGGCGGGGATTGCGGAGTCGCACGCCCCGGAAGACCTGATCGGAAAACAGATCATCGTTGTGGCGAACCTCGAGCCCGCGAAGCTGATGGGCGTCGAATCGCGGGGGATGGTCCTCGCGGTGCGGGACGGGGACGGGCTCCAGCTCCTCACCACGGAAAAGCCCGTCACGCCGGGGCGAAGAGCGTCATAACGAGGTGGCTTATTCTGTTGTAGAAGCGGCATCCCGCCGCGACTGATGCAACGTCGCGGCGAAGCCGCTCCTGCCAAGAGGGCATTGTCCAGGTGCGGCAGCCGTGGGGACTTGCCTAACCCGTTTCGGCCAGATCCCCCGCCAAGACAAGGATAGGATCGAGAAGCTTTTCCATGCGCGACAAGATCGGTTCCAGGTCTACATCCGTATCGACTCCGTCCTTTATCTGGAGGATCGCGGATTCAAGCTCCTTCGCGGTTTCATAGAGCGGCTTGGCGGAAATGTTTCCCGCAACGCCTTTCAGCGCATGCACCCGGTGGCGCGCATCTTCGATCTCTCCGCCTTCCAGCACGGCGCGGAGGTCCACGACCGCGTTCCTGTAGCTCGCAGCAAATCCGGAAATGACCTGCCGAAAGAGCTCCTCGCTCCCGAGCATCCTGTCGAGCGCTTCGTCCATATCGATCCCGGCGGCGCGCCCCGCGTCGCGAAGCAGCATTACGCTTTTTTCAACAGCCAGGTCTCCGGCCGCCGACTTTCGGTCCTTCGGACCCTCCAACGCCGAGGACTTCGGTTTGACCCATCGCAAAAGCTTCACAATCAGCTCCCGCCGATCTATCGGCTTGGCAAGATAATCGTTCATGCCCGCCTTTATGCAGATATCCCGGTCCCCCTGCATCGCGTGCGCCGTCATGGCGATGATTGGCAGATCCCGAAACTCAGGGAAGCCGCGAATCGCCGTTGACGCCTCCAACCCATCCATGAGGGGCATCTGGACATCCATAAGAATGACGTCGAATCCCCCTCCATTTCTCAACGCATCCAGCGCCTGCACGCCATTATCCGCCGTTTTCACCTCCAGGCCGGACCTTCCGAGGATTTCCATAGCAACCATCTGGTTTATCTTATTATCCTCAACCAGTAGCACCCTGACGCCCTTGAGATGGCGCGCCTCAGCCACAAGGCTCCCTCCCCTGTAGATTTCCGGGAGGGGCGGAGCAGGGCCCTCCAGAGCGGCGCTCTTCCGCCCGAGGGCGTTCATGATGGCATCCAGCAATGCAGAGTGTTTGATAGGCTTCATGAGTAATCCGTCGATTCCCACGCAGCGTTTCCTGGCGCTCTCCTCCTCGCGCCGGAAGGCCGCCATTACTATCGTTAAAGGCGGAAGGAGCCCCGGGATGCGGCGCATTTCCTCCAGAACGGTTGGAGCTTCCATGTCTCCCAGCCAAAGGTCGAGGAGCAGGAGGTCCACCTTATCGCTCTCGCCGACGGACTTATGCAGCACATCAAGCGCCCGCGCTCCATTGGACGCGGGCAACACCGCGAAACCCGACGACCGGAGCATGCTCCCGATCACGCTCAGACTGGTGGCATTGTCGTCCACAACAAGCGCCCGCAACCCTCGAACCTCCGGCAGCAGGGTCCGGACGAACGTCGAATCAGCAGGCGGTTTCTCTAAGACAGCCGTGAACTTGAACGTGCTCCCCCTTCCCGCTTCGCTCTCCGCGCAGATTTCGCCCCCCATCATGTTGACGAGCCGCTTGCAGATGGCAAGCCCCAATCCGGACCCGCCGTACATGCGGGTCGTGGAGCCATCGGCCTGGGTGAACGCATTAAAGAGGGAGCCGATTTTCTCGGGAACAATGCCGACGCCGGTGTCCCTGATCGAAAAAGACAGTTTCACCTTGGAATCGCGAGCGCCTTCAACGGTCACCTTGAGGTGGATTTCCCCCGCATCGGTGAATTTCACAGCATTGGCCATGAGGTTGACGAGAACCTGCCGGAGCCTCAGCGGGTCGCCAACAAGCGACTTCGGAACATCGTCGGCCACTTCCACGATCAGTTCAATGCCTTTTTCGGAGACCTTATCGCGCAGCAAATCGGACAGTTCGTCCAGGATATTGGACAGGCTGAATTCCGTGTTTTCCATATCGAGCTTTCCTGCCTCGATCTTGGAAAAATCCAGGATATCATTGATAAGCCTTAGCAGGGAGCGCGCGGAAGTGGAAATGATGTTGACATATTCCCGTTGCTTTTGCGTCATTCCATCGAAAAGGGATGGATCGGACATGGCGATGATGGCATTCATCGGGGTGCGAATTTCATGACTCATGTTGGCCAGGAACTCACTCTTGGCCTTGTTCGCGGCATCCGCCTGCACCGCCAGGTCGTTGGCCCTTCCGATCGCCTTCTTAAGCTCCCGGTTGGCCTCCTCCGTACGCTCCTTGGCCCGCTGGAGAGCGCTGGAATAGCGCTCCAGGAGGTTCACCGTTCGCCAGCCTATGGCCCCGATGATGACAAAGCATCCCAGGCACATCACCACGAGCAGAGCGCTCTTCGCATTATTGCTGTGTATCATCTCCTGCCGCAGCCCGGTCACGTCCTTCTGGACCAAAGCGACCAGGGCTTCCACCTGCTGCGTAAGGGAGGATGCAACCTCCCGGCTCTCGGCAAGACGGCTCCGCACACTCCCGCCAACGATTATCAGATTGGAGCACGTGTTGAAAAGGTTATGGTCGCCCGAAGCGATTCCCTGGATTTGCTGCTCGATATCCGCAAGCGTCTGAACCAGGACGGGATTGCGCTCGGCGAGAGGGCTCTCGCCAAACGCCCTGCATGCGTTGCTGAACGAGGTAAGCGAAAGGTTGACCCTGTTTTGCAGTGCAAGCAGCACGTTGTCGTCCTTAATGTCCGAAAGGGCTGCCAAGGCTCCGAGGATAAAATTGCCCTCCGCCTTGACGTCCGAAGCCGCCCCGATGTTCTTGACGCCTTCATCGACGAAGCGGAGCAACTCGGAGTCCACCGTCGCAAGCCGTTCCTTATAGTCTTCAACAAGGGTCATCGAGCCAGGCGCGCCAGCAGGACGCTCCATATGGTCCGAATGCTCCGCAAGCAGGGTGTTGATACGGTTCATCATCCTCCGCGCATCCAGGTTTATCATAGCCTTGGTGCTATAGACCACGGGACTGAGGGCCATTGCAAATGCGTCCTGAACCTCTTGCACCTTGGCAAGCGCCTTGGATTTGCCGCCCTGCAGCTTGATCTTCAGCTCCGTGGCGTCTTTCAGCACATAGAGAATTTCTTCCATTCTCTTGGCGTGAGCGCGAATGCGGGCAATGACCTGAGCATCGGACTCCTTTGCTATCGCATCCACGCCAGCGTCTATCTGAGCCAGGATTTCCTGGAAGCGCTTCGTCTGGCCCAGAAGATCGTCTTCATCTTCGGACGCAGCGAGGACCGGCGCCAGAGCGGCAAGCAAGGTCACGCGCTCGGAGAGGCGCATGGCCGTCACCATGCGGGGAAACGCATCCCCCTCCATATGCTTGATCGCCTCGCCAAGCTCGCCGAAAGATGCAACCGACATCACCGCCGTAAACAATGCCATGAAGCCGATGGCTACAAAAGCCCAGACCAGTTTGCGTTTGAAAGACGCGGCGCCGTGGGGCCGACCATCCACCCCTCCGCCAGAAGGCTGCTGCTCCCCCGGCTCAGCCCCCCCGCCCCATTCTTCAGGAGTTTCTCCCCCCATTCAAAGCTCCCTCACACGCGACGCCCGTCACCCAGTGGGGCGACGCCAACTTCCATGCGCCGCTCAAAAGGGGAAAACCGGCCGATCGCGCGCGGCGACATTCATTCCGCCGCATCTGTCTTCCTGGATTCCAGGTATTCACGCGCATTCGATTTATCGATGGTCATGGTGGGAAGTATGACCCGCTTTTGGATCGGCTCCCCATTAAGGAGCTTCAAAGCCTGCCGGAGCCCCTCGGCGCCGGGAGGCATGTAGACAAATGTGGCAGTCAAAGCCCCTTCCTCCACCCACCTCACCCCTTCCCCCGGGATGCCGTCAATCCCCAGAAACGCCATTTCCTTCCGCCGTCCGGCGTCACTCGCGGCAAGGTAGGCGCCATAAGCCATGGGATCATTGTGGGCGTAAACCAGATCGATTTTCACTTTTCTCTGCAACTGTTTCATCATTATATCATAGCCTAGATGCTGTTTCCAATCCCCATCCTCGGGGTCGTTAATTATAGTTACACCAGATTCCTGGCGAATGACTTCATAAAATCCCTCATGGCGCTGCCGGGCAGGGGTGGATTGCATCCCCCCCCATATTTCCACGACGCTCCCGTGGGCTTTGCCCGGGCCGCCAAGCAACATCACGGCGTATTCTCCCGCCGCCCGGCCAATCATCAAGTTGTTCCCACCGATGAACTGGGTGTAGCGGTCGTTGGCAAGGTCCCTGTCCAGGACAAAGACGGGGATGCCCGCGTCGAACGCCTTGTTGACCACCGGCGTCAGGGATTCGGAAACCTTGGGAGAAATCAGGATCGCATCGACCTTTCGAGTGATGAATTCCTCCACATCGGCTGTCTGCTTGGTCACGTCGTCCATGCCATCCCTCACAATCAATTCCACATTGCCGTGCAGCCGGGCCTCTTTCAACAGCTCCTGGTTAAAAAGAATCCTCCAGGGTTCGGTCGTGGTAGCTTGAGAAAACCCGATTACGAACTTCCGTTCTCCGGCGGACGCGGGCCGACCAACAAACGCGATCACGCCCGCCAGGAGCGAGCAAGCCAGGATAAAGGCGCTTTTCCTTCGCATAAATCCGTTCCCCCTATTTTCGCAAGCACTTGTCTGATTGCACAGTATCATTTCGGCGGCAGCCCCATGGAGGCTCGGTATATGGACAACTGGCGGGAGCGCCCCAACCTGTCGGTAATCTTTTCCCAGTCGGCGGCGGCCAGGTCGAGAGCGTCCTCCACGGAGGCGCCCTCAGTCAGAACACGGCGGACCTGGCGCTCGAGGGCCGTGACGTATTCATTTGCGCCCGGCAGCCGAAGGTCGAGAGCCACATGAGGAGATTCCAGGCTTATCCTTACGACGTCGAGGTATTCCATCGCAAAGCTCCGCGGATAGGACTTCGTCCAGGCATCGATATTGGTGAAATGAGAATACCTATAAGGATTGATTCCCGTATCGCTGCTAACGACGTCGTGGAGGCTGTTTTCGGGACTGCCGTACCAGAGGATGAAGTCCCAAGCGGCATTCCGGCGTTTGCTATTCTTAGGAACGCCGCCCACCCAGCCCCCGAAGGCCAAAAAAGAGACGCGATGGGGCCTTTCGTGATTTTCCCATACGCCCCTCTTGTAATCCCACGCGGCGTTCGCCCCGGGCAGGACGAAGCACCCGACTTTTCCCACCACCGCGGACTTTGCGGGGTCCACCGCCAACTGCCCCGTATCTCCCCAGTCGAGCGTCAGGGCGGCGTCGCCTCTTACAAAAGCCCGCCGAGTCTCCAGAATGCCATAATCCAGAGAACCCGCCGGGCAGTACTTCAGGATTTCGACATAGTCTTGAATCGCCCTCTGCCAGCCGGGATTGTTTATCTGAGCTTTCATTGTATCAGGACTAAAAAATTGGCCGCCCACCGCGTCCGGAGGATTCGTATAAACCGCCGCACGGCTGAAGATGTCGCCAAACTCCTGAGAACCAACGGCGAAAGGCTCCGTGGCTCCGCTCAATATACGGCCATCCGGCCCCTTGCGCCCATTGAAGAACGAGGCGACGTCCCTATATCTGCGCCAAGTTTCGGGAGGCCCCAGGTCGTAGCCGAACCTCGCCTTGAAATCCGCCCGGTTGCGGGCATCCTCGAACAGGTCCTTGCGGTAATAGCCGGTGTAGAGGTCCCCATCAACGGTCACGGATATGGTTTTCCCTTCCCACTTCATCAACCGGTCCCGGTATATCGGCAAGATATCGTCAAGGGATTCATCCGGCAAAAGGTCATCCGGCAATTCCGCAAGGTATTCAAAAAAATCGCCAGCCCACTGGGGAGCAAAGAAGATGACGTCGAAAACCGGCTCCTTAGAAGTCAATCCTTCCATGAATTTTTCAAAGAGCATGTCGAAAGGATATTCCACGATCCGGACTTTTCCGCCCGTTGCATTCTCCCATGTCAAGGCATGGGCCTTCGCCGGACTTCCTATCGCCGGGGCCGCCATGACTCCAACGGTTATTTCCACTCCGTCGAACCGCTTGGGCGCGGCATCACAGCAAGCAGGAAACGGCGAAAGCATTCCCAATGCCAGCGCCGTGGAAAGCACAACCGACGCAGCCATAAGGACTCTCCCGGCAAGGCGAATCCCCACCCGGACTCCAACGCGACTGGCGACTCCACGCAACAAGATTTTCATATCCCCCCCACCCGTAGGAGTCATCTTGAGTGCTTGCAAGGCCGTCCTCCTTAGCGCCCTCTCCTTTTCATCCACCGGAGAACAGGCAGCCCTCCAGAAAGATCCAGCTGTACATCCAATGATTACACTGTCAAAGAGCAAGATGCATACCAATCCGCAAGACAGACGGCGTCATCAGCCATCTATCGGCATCGAAATGAAGGGGGGCGTCTGCCAATGCGAGACGCTGGCCCCACCGTTCCCCCTGAAGTGATTCGTGGTCCACTTCCCGGTGAAGACGCCCCAACGAACTGGCTCAATCAATCACCCGCATCCTCCCCGTCAGAGTCTCCTCCCGCCACATCGGCGCCGGGACGGGCTGCGTGCACGGTGACCTGTGGGAACGGGATCTCCCATCCATGGGTGTTGCAGGCTTGCACCGCCAGCCTTTGTAAGGAGCGGCGGAGCGCCTCATGCCTGTTCGCCGCATTCCCCGCGAAATCCGCCAGGATGAGGAGGTCGAGGGAAGAAGACGCCGCCTCCTTGAATTCCACTTTCAGGCTGACGAGATTATCGCCAATCCCTTCCCGCTCCAGTCCTTCCTTGATGAATTCAAGCATTTGCTTCGGGATTGCGTCCGTTATATCCTCCTGATGCTTGTAATCCAGGCCGAACGTGATGCCGATGCGGAAACTCCTTGAGATATTTTTCGGGTTCTGCTTGAGAAAGTCCTCTGTAGGATATGTCTTTCGGCTGCCTCCCAGCATGACGAGCTGCACCATCTCAGGGGATTGCAGCACGACTTTCCCCTGGACCCCATCATCCAGGATCACCCAGTCGTTCTCCTTGCATGGGAACCATGGCTCATCGGGATGGAACGGACGCGAGTGCATGTCCACGAGCCTCGCGAGCGGCAGACTCATGACCCCGCCCGACAGGTCGGGATTGACCAGCTGGGTGTAGTAGTTGATGGCCGCGACTTTCCACGGCAGCCCGTTGTAGACGAGGCGCTCGCCTTCCTTCACGGCGCCGAGGTTCAATATGAGCTTGTACTCGCCCCAAAATTTCGGCACAGCCTGTTTGGCAGTCCAGAGCAACCCGACAAAGAAGAGGATGGCCAAGCCGAGGAGCGCCCAGTCGCCCAGCACGTAAAGGACGATAAGGAGCGCCGCGCTCGCGCAGATGATGCTCATGATCTGGTAGACGACATCGGCAAGACGCACGAAGAAAGACCGCTTATTAGCGCTCAGGACAGGGAAGAGCTTCACGGCCCGACGCCTCAGGAAGCGCAACAGCAGGAACACGCAGGCAAAGGCCAGAACAGAGAGAATGAAATTCCTGCCCCGGCTTTTGAAAAACATCCTAAGGACCATCTGGATCGAGCCAAGAAACGGCGTGTCCTCCCGCTCCCGTTCGAGCAACTGGTACTGCGCTACGGACAGGCGGTTAGAAAATTGCTGCTCCCGACTTTTCCAGTCCTTTTCGAGGTCGTCCAAGCTGCTTTTCAGCTTGGAATCGTCGCCGTATTTGTCGGAAAGCGCCTGAACGCTCTGGATTGCGTTCTTTGCAATCGCGATTCTGCTTTCGCAGTATCCGACCTCGTTGCGCAGCCGCTCGATCTCTCGCGGACGGGCGGTCATGGCCTTCAACTCCTGGACAATGGGGCCGAGGAGGTCCTGTATCTCCCGCTTCCAGTCAAAACGCTCCTGCGGCGGCGATTCAAAGGCCGTCAAGTCCACTCCCGTGGCGACGGCTTCAAAGTTCTTTTCCAGATCTTCCATTTGCCCTTTGAGCGTCTTGACTGCGGCCTGCAACTCAGCCCTCCGGTCGTCGGCCCGGGTGGATCTCAATTCCTTTTCCAGGCCGCGCAACTGATCTTTCAAGGCGTCTCTCGACGAGATAATGCTCAACAGGGTGGCGGAGCCGTCGAGGTCGCCCTTATCCGCCGCCTCGGTGGATTCCTGGGGAGGGGCCGCTGGCGATGCCTGCGGGGCGGGGGCCGGCGGGGGAGCGGGCGAGACATCGACGGGCCAAGCTCCCCGAACATCCCACATCAGGCAACAAACGAGCAAGACAAGCACGGGAAAGACGATCTTCCTTGACGCCATCATTTTCTCCACTATTTTCTCCAACGCTCTCTCCAACCCCTCACGCTACCCTGCATTCGGCGCGGCGGTCCCCTGTCGGGGCCAGTCGGGCTTGTCCAGCAGGAAGAAGTTTCTGAAAACGCCTACGGCCCGCAGCCTCTCCTGGCCCCATTGCAGGGTGTAGACGCTGAAAAAGACATAATCGTCGCGAATCGCCTGCGTCGAAGCAAGTCCTCCGGCAATGCCCCCCATTATGGAGCCCAGCACCTGGCCAACGGGGTCCTGGGAGTCCTTCTGGATCTCCCGCGAGATATGCTGCTGCACGTAGAACTTGAAATCGTTCGCGGACGGGTTCGTGTACACCATGAGTCCCAACAGGGCAATTATGAATATGGTGAATGACAAGGTTTTCATTATCTCCTCCATGTGCGGTTCACGGTAGCGGCCTGCGGGGGCCGTCCTAGGCGAAATCCCCGAGCACGGGCGTTTCCCAACTCCCCGGCGGCAATCGGCGCCGTGAAAAACGGGTTGTTATCATTCATGGTTGCATATGTCAAAGGCGGATGCGCCCGGTAAGGCGGGTTAACCGAACGTCGGGGCGCACGCTATCCAACATCGCATCAGACCACCTCACCCGAAGCACTGGCCGCAAAAATGGTCAGCATTAACTCAGCATCGTCAATCAAGCGGTACTCGGGTCTTCGCCCCGACAGTTTTTCGCTTTCAGATAAAATGATAGGCACTCCCTCGCCGCGTTTTTCCATGATGGATTTGCGATCACCGGAGAGTCTTTCCGACGGCGTAGGGCAGCGGGCAAGGAGGCTGGTGAGCAGTTCGTTCCGTGCAGATTGCCGTAAAGGCAGGCTTTCGACCGTCATTGTATTGGGAATGCTTCCTGGAGAAAATATCTCCAGCCTGTCGGAGAACATATGGAGCCGAATCTTCGACCCCTGGATCGAATAGTCCCGGTGCGCCACGGCATTGACCACGGCCTCGAACACAGCCTGCATTGCATATTGAGGGATATCGCGGCGCGCAGGCTCCTTCACCGCATAGACGCGCATGTTCCTCTCCACGAATTGGCAGGCTTCGGCGATCTGGACGTCCAACGGGCCAGTGACGTCCCTCGCATCCAGCTGGTAGGCGGCGTTTCTTTCGACGCCCCTGTACGCCACAGCCTGTATGAGCGCATTCGCGATAAACGCTTCCGGCCGCTCGCTAGCCATCAGAACGCCGCTGACGCTCGGATGGACAACCCCATCTTCATCTTCCGTGAGGAGCTTCAGCTTCATCAAGAATTCTTCGTCGTCTTCGGGCGACAATGGCGTTTTGAATTTTCTCCAAAGGTCTTCCTTGAGGCAATCCCGTGGCGCAACGGTTACGGCTTGCTCATCGAACCGGATAATCCTGACCTGGCTCCTTTGCTGAAACAGCCTTGCCAAAACTTCGGGGGTCATCTGCCGTTTCGAGCTGCCAACCCGATGAAAATATCCGCCGGGACTCCTGTGGACATACAAACTCCTTGGAACATCCACGCGAACGATGACGAGTTCCGACCCGTCATCCGCAATCACCGGCGTCTTGCGAATCCGGCAGAACAACTGCGGGAGAATGAGGTCGTTGCAAATTTCCCTGATCCAGCTTTCCACAGCATCCAGCTTTTCCACGGGGACGCCGACTATCGATTTCGATTTATCGTCAACGCCCAGCACAACAACGCCACTCGAGGTGTTGGCCATCGCGGCAAGCTCATCCGCCATGCCGTCCCTATGGGGACTGGACACCCGGTTGCCTTTATATTCAAGATTCTTCAGCTCCAGGACAGAATCCTCGCCCAACCGAATCTGCTTCAGTAGCCCGGCGGTGGTTTCAAACATTTTCAAACCTCTAACGTCATTCGTCTATAGCGTTTTGTGAGGGCCTCACGCCCGCCTTCCATGATCGTACAGACCGCATCACGGATCTCCTGATCTTCAAGGCCGCCCTGATTTTGGAGCCGCACCTGTCCTCTCTCGAATTCAAGGGCATGCACCAGCTCCGCGTCGCCATTCACCACAATGTTGGGATTATGCGTGACGACAATGAGCTGGCGGCGGTTCTTGTTTTCATGCATCTGTTTCACTATGAGATCGTAGATCAATGCATTGTCCAGGTCGTCCTCGGGCTGGTCCATAACCAGCGGCTCCGCTCCATGGCTCAGAAGGAAAGCGAGTATCGCAGCCGCCTTCTGCCCCGCCGATCCTTTCTCCAGGTCGTCAAACTTCCTGGAGGACGGGTCCTTGGAATATTTTGCCCGCAACAGGTCTTCCGGCCACCATGATTCGAGCTGGTCGAAGGCCCCAGGCTGGTTTTCAAACAGCTTTCTTAGCCGGTTGCCGAACTTGCCATGGTTCCCGATGTCCTTCCCCATGGCGATATCGAGCGTTTTCGACTTCATTTCGGAAATCAGCCGAGGCAGTTCGGATTCAGGAATCTTATTATCTTCCCAGTGGCGGAGGTCATAAAGGACACCTCGGCCTCCGTCCCCGTCCAGAATCGAGCTGCCGAATTTGTCCCCGTCGAGGTTGAGCAAATTACGGTATTCTTCTTCCAGCGCACTGGCGTCGCCGAATGGGACCAATTCCATCCTGACAAAAGGGCTGCTTCCTATCACCTTGCCAAGGAAGTCTCGCCTTTTTTCGAGCAATTCCCGGCGCAAGGCAACGAAGTTTTCCCTTGCCTCTTCTATCTGACCATTCAGACTTTCGAGCTCCCCGCGAAGAGACTCCAGCCCCTCCAGTTGCCGCTGCAACTGGCCGCGTTGCTGGACCCATTCTCCATAGGCGGAAAGGCTCAAGGGGCTTTTCTTCTCCTCATACTCCTTACGCAGAGCGGTGTATGCATCGTTGCTTACCTGGAGCGCCCGGCCCCACCGACTTGCTTCAATCTGTGCATGCCTCTCGCTTTTCCATTTTTCAACAGTATCCGCTAGCGACTCCAGTGTAAGGGCCATCTGCCGCAAATTCTTCGCGGCCTCTTCATGGACGGATTGCATTTCGGGGGCCGTCTCATCTGTTTCATCGAACAGATAAGAAGGGAAATCGGGAAGTTCAGCGCTTTCTGCAAGCTTGCGCATCCCGGCCGCCAGATCGTCGAAGACACTGTCCATGGACAAGCCGCTTTTTTGCTGGCTGCGCTTCTGATATTGCTTAAGGACGTCTCCGGACCCTTTCTCCTCATACAATTTAAGATCTCTTTCCACATCCCGCAGCTTCGCCCTGATATCAGGCTCGACCGACAACTGGCGAGACAGCTCCCGCTGACGCTCCTTCATCTGCAAAAAGCGACTTTTCAGCATCTCCCAACGCGCCGCCCATTCCGCGCGGTCCACTTCCGGCGAGCGGTCCACGATTGCCAGGAGCCCCCTGGGATTGGATGCAAGTTCGTTGATCTGTTTCTGGCTGTAGATGCTCACCGGAAATCTGCTCTTGACGTCCCCAGCGTCACTCGCCACCCAGTCACTGCCATGCTTCTCCTCCAGAACAGCCCCCGCGCCATCGAATCTCCAGCGCAGCCTGAAATCCCCGCTCCTCCGATGCACTTCCACCAGGATTTCCGTATCATCCAGCATGACGCCTTTGTCGCGCGAGTGCTTCATGAACCGATTCAGCCTTTCCTTAACCCTCGGGGCCTCCGCCGCCAGTTCCTGGTCGCGGCGCAGCGCGATGCGGATAGCTTCGAGGACCGTCGATTTGCCCGTCCCCCTGCCTCCTATGATCGCATTGAAATGCGGATGGAATCGCAAAGTGAACGGGCTGCCCTCAACGCGCCCGCAGTGGCGCATCGACTCGACGGTTAGTCCAGCAAGGTAAATGTCGGGAGCTCCGTTGGGATCTCCTTCCTGGTTCTTGACGCAGAACTCATGATCCAGCAACGCAAGCTTCAGTCCCCCCATGGAAGGCCGACTCATCTTGAGCCAGCTGAAATGCCGGCCAATGTCAGCAGGCGCGTGGGCGTCAGACCCCGCAAGCTTCGCAAGGCGCTCCACAATCCCCTTCAAGCCGGGCTCGGCGTCATTGAATTTGTTGAGATCGCAAAACTCGGCGGCAAACACCCCATCCAGACTTTTCCGCAACTCGGGGGTCAGGGAGAAGGCGCTTTCCAGCAGCCCCTTGGGACCATCGAGATGGGCCGGAATGGCAACGCCCCCAGCTTTTTCGATCTTCCTCACCGTATCGACAAAGCTCGTGATGGTGGACGTTGCCTGATCGTCTCCAAACCCGGAGGTGATCTCGCATGCCCCTAAGACGGCGGTAATTTTCTCGCCGCCGCATTCCGGATCGAAAACCGCAAGCAGATGAACCCGGCGGCAACTATCAGCCACGGTGATTTCCACGCCGGGGAAAATGGTCAGCTCCCGAAGCCAATCGGGTCGAGGGACCTGACCTCGAAGCCTCTCATTCGCTGCTTTCAATTTATCGATCCACCCGCCCGAATTGTGATCGGCCGCCACCACGCAGTCGAGCCCGGCTGCCATGGCGTTCCGAAGCCAATCTTCCGGTTCGAGGCCCCTGGATGATGAATCGTAATCCCCGGACTCGGGAGTGTGGACGTGAAAATCGAACTTCCACCATCTGCTGCCAGGATAGACCAGTCCATCATCCATTTTGCATGCCTCCAATTCGCACCACGATACGGCGGCGTCATACGATCCATTTCAGCTCACGTTCCACAAAGCTTGCGAAGGCTAACGGCAACGAGTTTCGGGAGCATTACACACACTGGCGCTTCCGTCACTCCGCCGCCCCCCAGGCTTTGCGGCTGCGGGCGATCTTCTTCTTGACCGAATCCCACGTCTTCCCCACCAGGAAGGATTCTTTGTAGCGGTCCAGCATCTGCCGGAACATGGCGAAGGGGACGGTGAAGGAAAGCTCGTCGCCCATGAAGAACTTCCGGGCGGAGGGGTCCCAGCCCCCGACCACCGCGCGGTTTTGGCCGAGCGTCAGATAGCGGCGGGGCCACGTCGCGATGGAGGTGCACGACGCCCCCCAGGGAGACGCGACGACTTCCGGGTCGCCGGTCACGAAAAAGGCCAGCTGGTGGAGGCCGCAGAGGGCTTCCGGCCTCGAGAAGAAAAGGACCAGCAGAGGCTCTTCGCCGTCACCGAAGAGCGAGAGCGGCTTCACGACGCAATATTTAGCGGTCGCGGGCTCGGGATCGATGCCCTCGAACACGCGCCGAAGCTCGTCGGGCGATCCGCAGTAGCGCTCCCCCTCACTCCAGCCGGGCGTTCCCGTCGACACGTAGCGGATGATCGCCTCGGTCTGCGGCTTCATGAAGCCGAGCCAGAACGCTCCACCGGGGCAGCCAAAGCGCTCCGCCGAGAAATACGCCGCCGCCCTCTTCCGCCGGGCCCGCCAGATATGCCCCATGACGCAGGAAAAATTCCCGAACACCCCCTGCCAGTCGATGGCGTTTCGCTCCTCCCGCTCCCGCGTCGGAAGCTCCATCGGCTTGGGCGAATACCCCTCGGCGGGCTCGACGTCCGTGAAGAAAAGGCCGAGCGGCTCTTCGTCGAGGTCCAGCGCGGAGAGAAATCCCTTCATTGCTTCCAGCACACGTGCATCCATATCTCCACTCCTTCATTCACAGGGGGCCATTTGCGGCCGTGAGCCACCGGGGCGCGGCCGCCCACACGGAGCGGCTCTCCGCTCTCATCTCACGCATCGCCAGCCTATCAACATGATTGGATGTTATCAAGCCGTCTTTTGGCTGGACGCCGGTCGCAGCGCCTTGCGCAGGAAATCCAGCCAATTCGCAAATCCGTTCATTCATCCGGTTGACTTGGATTTTCGCAGTGGCGTATATTCCCGATCAAAGGAGCGCACCATGGAATTCACCGTCCGGACGACGGAAGACGCATACAACCTGGAGGCGAGCATCCGCTTTATCGGAGAGGACCTCCTGGTCGCCATCTGGGGCGGAGACAGGCCGCACATCGGGGCGACGGCGGTCGCGCAGCCGCGCCCAAGCCTCAGGGACCCGGAGCGAACCAGCGCCACCGCGTCTGTCATCTGCCTGCCGGGACACAAAGAGGACGAACTCGCAAAGAAGGCATCCGAGAAGATAGCCTCGGCCATCAACGTCAATGTGGTGGTTGCCGCCGGAATCCACTGGGACGGCCTCACCCTGGAGGGCATCGCAAAGGTCGTCCGCAACGGCGATATTTTAATCGATTGTATAATAAGCCGCATTAAGGCTTTATCCCGCCCATCAAAAATATTATAAATACATTTTTTGGCTTCCCCTGGCTTGCGGCCTTGAAGCGGCGGAGCCCCGTCAAAGAGCGAAACTTTCCCGCCCGCCCTAGCGATGCGAAAGGACGGGAAAGAGCGCGGACGGGCGCACGGGGCCGGAGCGCGGGGAGAAAAACCCGAAACCGGAAAGACCAGGAAGAAAGATTAGGAAGGAAGAACGGGATGCGTTATTCCAAATACTTTGTCCACACCCTTTACGAAGCTCCCAAAGAGGCGGAAACGCCTTCGCATATTCTACTCCTGCGGGGGTCCTACATATCCTCCGCGGCGTCGGGGATCTATTCCCTGCTGCCCCTCGGCCATCGCGTCGCCGAGAAGGTGAAAAGAATCATCCGCGAGGAGATGGACGGCATCGGGGGGATAGAGGTCACCCTGCCCGTTCTCAACCCGGCCGAGCTTTGGAAGCAGACGGGGCGCTACGACGACATCGGCCCGGAGCTCTTCCGCATCAAGGACAGGAAAGACCGCGAACTCGTGCTCGCCATGACCCACGAGGAAATCATAACGGACATCGCCCGGCAGTTCCTCCGCTCTTACCGGGACATGCCGGTCATGCTCTACCAGATACAGACCAAGATCCGGGACGAGGCGCGGCCCCGCGCGGGACTCCTGCGCGTCCGTGAATTCTTCATGAAGGACGCCTACAGCTTCCACTGGGATTTCGACGACCTCGACGCATACTATCCGCGCATCTTCAACGCCTACCTGAGGATATTCGCACGCTGCGGCTTGCAGGCCGTCCCCATCGAGGCGGACTCCGGCATCATGGGCGGCTCCGGGTCGCATGAATTCATGCTGGAGAGCCCGAGCGGGGAAGACCAGTTCGTGGTCTGCCCGAAGTGCGGCTACCGGGCGAACACCGAAAAGGCGGTCGGCCTCAAGCCCGCGACAGGCGACCTGCCCGGCGACCCGCCCGCCATGGAGAAGACCCCGACGCCCAGGGTGAAGAGCATCGCCGACCTCATGGCGTTCTTCGGGCTGCCGGAGGAGCGCTTCCTCAAGACCATCGCCTACGAGGCGGACGGGGAGTTGGTGCTCGCGGTCATCCGTGGGGATTTCGAGGTTTCGGACACGAAGCTCACCAACCACTTGAAGGCCATCCACCTCGACATGGCCCCCGAAGCGCTCCTCGCGAAGAAGGGGCTGCACGCTGGGTTCCTCTCCCCCGTGGGGCTCAAGGGCGTGCGCATCGTCATGGACGATTCCGTGAGCGGCAAGGCGCTTTACGTCGCGGGCGGGAACGAGCCGGACGTGCACTTGAAGAACGTGCTTCCCGGCCGGGACTTCCAGGTCGCGGAGGTCCTCGACATAGCCGAGGTGCGCATCGGCGACGTCTGCGGCGCGTGCAGGGAGGGAGCGCTCGAGATCCGGCGCGGGGTGGAGCTTGGACACACCTTCAAGCTGGGCTCCAAGTACACGGACGCGAAGGCCATGGACGTCACGTACCTAGACGCCAGAGGGGAGCAGCGCCGCGTCATCATGGGCTGCTACGGGATCGGGGTCGAGCGCCTCGCGGCGTCGGTCGTAGAGCGCTGGAACGACGATGGCGGCATCCTCTGGCCCATCACGGTGGCCCCCTTCGAGGTGCTCCTTGTCGCCATCGGGCAAAAGCCGGAAGTCGCCGAGCGCGCCGAAGCGATTTACAATCGCCTCGCGAGGCGCTTCGAGCTCATCTATGACGACCGCAACGAGTCCCCCGGCGTGAAGCTGAAAGACGCGGACCTCCTCGGCATTCCTATCAGGGTCGTGGTGAGCCAGCGGCTGATGAAAACGAACGAAGTGGAAGTGAAGGTGAGGAAGACGGGCGAGGTGATTATCTGCTCGCAGGACGAAGTCGAGGCGGTGCTCGAAAAGTTGAGGACCGACCTCCAGCCGTCCCTCGAAGGACTCCCGTACATGCCGGAAGCCTAGCGGCGGCGGGCGCCGCCCCACCCCGAGAAGGCAGGGAGGGAGCGGCCCCGTCGCAATCGCGAAGCTTCACGGCCAAGGCCGGATTATATTTCCGAGTGCATCAGGCCGTAGCCATGCTCCCCGTGGAGCGACTGGTCGAGCCCGTCGATTTCCGACTGCTCGTCTATCCTGAAGCCAACCGTCTTTTCGACTACAAGGCATATGACGAAGGCCCCGACGGCGGCGAAAAGGACCGTGACCGCAAGCCCCGTCGCCTGGACTGCGAGCTGATTCCACACAGACCATCCGCTCACGTGCTCCGCGGCCTTCGCCATCCAGCTCTCCCGGATGAAAAACGAGAGGAGGAGCACGCCGCAGCCGCTCCCGACCCCGTGGATGCCGAAGCAGTCCAGTGTGTCGTCGTAGCCGAGCTTCGTCTTGAGCTTGAGGGCGTAAAAGCAGACGACGCTCGAAACCGCGCCGAGGACCAGTGCGCCTATCGGCTTCACCACCCCGGCGGCGGGCGTTATCACCACCAGCCCCGCGAGTATCCCCGATACGAAGCCAAGCGACGTGGCCTTGCGGAAGGCGAGGGCCTCGATAATGAGCCAGGTGAGCGCCCCGCTCGCGGCGGATATCTGGGTCATGGTGAGGGCGCGGGCGGTTTCGAGGCCGCTTTGCACCGTAGAGCCCGCGTTGAAGCCGAACCAGCCCACCCATAGGAGCCCGGCGCCCATGAGCGTCATCACCAGGTTGTTGGGCTGCATGGGGAGCTTGGGATAGCCTTTGCGCTTCCCCAGGAAGAGGGCCACGACGAGGGCGCTGACGCCCGCCGAAACGTGTATGACCAGTCCGCCAGCCAGATCGATCACGCCGGCGGCGCCGTAATTGTAGAGCCAGCCGTCCGGCGCCCACACCCAGTGGCAGAGCGGGCAGTATATCAGCAGGAACCACAGGATGATGAAAAGGGCGTAGCCCTTGAAATAGACGCGCTCCGCCAGCGCCCCGCTGATGAGCGCGGGGGTGATGATCGCGAATTTCCCCTGGAACATCGCAAGAACGTACTCGGGGATGCCGTTCGTCACGAGATCGTCTATCCCCCGGAGCATGAAATAGTCGCCGCTCCAGCCGATGAAGCCCCCGAACACGTTCTTGCCAAATGCCAGCGCAAACCCGCAGACGGTCCAAAGGACCCCGATAATGGCCATGGCGACGAAACTGTGCATCATCGTACCCAGCACGTTTTTGGTCCGCACCAGACCGCCGTAGAACATGGCGAGCCCCGGCACCATCAGGAGCACCAGCGCGGTGGATGTGAGCATCCACGCAGTGGCCCCGGAATCGCAGCCGCCGTTATCCGCCGCATAAAGCATTTTGGGCGCCGCCAACAGGAGCGCCGCCCCGGTTAGCGTTAAAACGTTCTTTCCCCGCATCGAACTTTCCTTTCTCGGTTCGTTGTTGAACGCCCGGCTCCGCTCCACGGCGAGCGGGTCCGGCCATCGCTTCTCCTGCATCCGGGCCGCGAATAATTCTTCGCGGTTCTTCGCCTTTCCATGTAAAAAGCAGGCAGGAACAAAACTGAACCGTTTATCAATAAACATACCATCAGCAATCATTATTGTAACATAATGATATAATAGCATATATTATATCAGGATTTAACATGGGGAAGGATTTAATCTACAATTATGTCTATATAGCCAAATATGGGCACAACATTGTTGTATAGACTGATAAAACAAGGCGATTTTATGAATTCGCCATTCAATCGGCCTGTTAGCCCATATAGCCATGCAACTGAGGCTTAAATTAGCCACAATATTGTTCTATTGAAAGATTCGCACAACAAATTTGTTGATGGCGAGGGAGGAAAACCGGCGTCAGAATGCAGAACAATATATTTTCAAGATATTGTAATTAATAATAAAATTTAGCAGGCCCAAAGAGATGGCGCCCCGCCGGATCGTTGGGGCCAAAGGGCCAAAAATGAGCAGACGCACGGAGCCGGGATGCAGGCTCCATCCCCCCCCAAGGCTCAGGCGTCCTGCTCCCCCCAAAGTCCTTCGCGATCGGCTTGCAGCAGGCGCACTCTCGCCAAGGCGCCGGGAGCCAGCGGGCGCGCCGCCCGGAAACGCACAGAGAGATAGTTTTCGGAGGTGCCTTTCCAGACGCCCGGCTCAGGCTCGGTTTCGACCAGGACCTCCACCCATTCGCCGATAAGGCCCTCGTGGAACGCGCGCCGCTTCCGGGCGCCCAAGTCCCGGAGCGCACCAGCCCGGCGCTTCATCTCACCTCCCGCAAGACGCCCCGGCCAATCGGCGGCGGGCGTCCCCGGTCTTGGAGAATAGGGAAAGACATGGAAGTAGTTCAGAGGAAGCTCGCGCATAAGCTCATAGGTATTTCGGAAGTGGGCCTCGGTCTCGCCGGGGAATCCCACGAGGACGTCGGCCCCAAGCGCCGCGCGAGGATAGAGACGGCGGAGCGTAAAAAGAAGGTCTCTGTATAGGGCCGCATTGTAGGGGCGGCCCATGCGCCCCAGGATTTCGTCGTCCCCGCTCTGGAGCGGAACATGGAAGTGCGGGCATATTTCCGGCATGGCTTCGAGCACGTCGAGGACCCCCGGCGTCCATTCCACCGGCTCCAGGGAACTCAGGCGGATGCGGGGCGGCAAGGCGCCTTCTCTCAAACTCAAGAGCAGACCCGCCAGGTCGCCCGGCGGTTCGAGGTCCCTCCCCCACTGCCCGAGGTGCACGCCCGTAAGCACCACTTCCCTGCGCCCGACGGCCAGCAGGCGGTCCATCTCCGCCCGGACTTCGCCGGCGGGAAGACTGCGGCTTCTCCCCCGTGCATGGGGCACGATGCAGTAGGAGCAGAAGGCGTCGCAGCCGTCCTGCACCTTGAGGAAGGCCCTGGCCCTGTCGGTAAGGAGCCCCTCGACCGGGAGCAGCCGGAAGGTCCGGAGCCCCCTCGGGTCGCCCGCCGCAACCACCGGCGCATCGAAGCTTCCCGGCGCATCCAGCCAACGGAGGAGATCGTATTTTTCTTCGGCGCCCAGGACGTGGGTGGCAAGCCCCTCCCCGGCGAGGCGCTCCGAATCCACCTGGGCGTCGCAGCCAATGACGGCGACGCGCGCGGAGGGTTGCAGCCGCGCCGCCCGCCTCAGGAGTTGCCGCGTCTGGAACCCGGCCTTCGACGTCACCGCGCAACTGTGGACGACATAAACCTCCGCGACGTCCCGGAACGCGACGCGCCGATGACCGGCTTTTTCGAGCGTTTCTATGATGTGGGAGGATTCGTACTGGTTGACCTTGCAACCGAGGGTTTCGAGGGCAAAAGTGAAAGTCATTCGTCTGCCTCGGATCGCGATGCGACGGACAGCCCTCCCGCGTTCGCGGCAATCGTCCCCCCGCCGAGCAGCATGGGGCCGTCGTAGAAAACCGCCGCCTGTCCGGGGGTGACCGCGCGCTGAGGCTCATCGAAAAGCACGGTCGCCCGTGCGCGCCCATGCGGGCGCACCCATGCCGGAGCGGGCCGGTGCTGGTTTCGGATGCGCACCGCGCAATGAATGGCCTCCCCCGGTCTCTCGATGGACACCCAGTTCACGTCCTCCACCAGTGCCTCGCCGCAATAAAGATCCGACTCCCGCCCTACCCGCACGGTGTTCGACGCGGGGTCGAGAGCAACCACATAATACGGCTCCGTGGAAGCGACGCCGAGGCCCCGCCTCTGGCCCACCGTGTAGGAGAAAACGCCCTCGTGCATCCCGAGCATCCGCCCCTGCATGTCCACGATTGGCCCCCTCGTCGAACAAACGGGAAGACAGAGGCGCTCCTTCAGGAACTCACTGTAGCGCCCCGAGGTGATGAAGCAGATTTCCTGGCTTTCCTCCGGGACGAGCCGCGCGAATCCATTGGTTTCGGCCCAGGCGGTCACATCCTTCTTGGTCGTAGAGCCAAGAGGAAACATCGCTCTTGCAAGATGCTCCTGAGTCAACCCATATAAAAAATAGGACTGGTCTTTCCGGTCATCCGCCCCCCGGTAGAGCCGGCAACGTCCGCGGTCACCCTCCGGCGGCGCAACGACAGCGTAGTGGCCGGTCGCCAGACAATCCGCTCCCAACCGGCGGACCTCGTCAAGGAGGCGGCCGAACTTGACGCCAGGGTTGCACACGACGCAGGGATTGGGAGTCAGGCCCGATTGATAGGCTTTGAGGAAGGGGTGCACAACGGTCCGCTCGAAGTCGCTCCGAAAATCGAAAAACGCAACGGGAAGGCCCAGAATATCGGCCTGGGCCCTGACAAGCGCCTCCCGCGCCCGGAGGAAATCCTCGGTTTCTTCCGGGCAGTCTCTGGAAGGGGGGAGGATGTGCATATGGACGCCGAAAACGTCATACCCGCGCTCCTTAAGCAGCGCCGCCGTCATCAGGCTGTCCACACCCCCGCTCATCGCTACTGCAACACGAAGCGCCTGTTTCCGTATCATGTTCGGAATGATCGTCCTCCAGAGGGACCACTTTTTCGGGATGGCCCGTCTTACACCAATAATCATTGACAGCCGCCTTGAGAGCGTCCGTCCCAAGGTTCGAGCAGTGAAGCTTCTTGTCGGGCAAGCCGCCCAGGGCAACGGCGACATCGTCCCGGCTGATGCCCACCGCATCCTCCAGAGTCATTCCCTTGGCCATTTCCGTCACCATGGAGCTGACGGCTATAGCGGCTCCGCAACCGAAAGTCTTGAATTTGACGTCGGTGATCCGGTTCTGTGCAACGTTGATGGTCATCCGCATGATGTCCCCACAGTTGACATTGCCGATCTGGCCGATTCCGTCGGGGTTCTCCACTTCGCCGACGTTGCGCGGGTTCATAAAATGCTCCAAGACTTTCTCGCTGTAATTCATCATAGCCCCCTATTTCACTTCGATTGTCTTACGGGGAGGCGTTTGCGCGCCTCCCTTTCTCTATGGGTGTCAGGCATCCAGCATCCTGTCGAACGTGACGATCATGGCCCTGGCCGGGCAGGTCTTCACGCAGAGTTCACAGGCGCTGCAACGCTCGAGATCGAATAGCACTTCCATTTCGGGCCGCTTTATATGCAACGCCTTTGTCGGGCACACGGCAGTGCATGCTCCGCACTGGTAGCAGCGATCCTCGTCCCTGCGGATGCCCTGCCCTATCGACTCCACCTGCACGCCGACATCCTGGAGATACTGGATGCCCTTCTCGTAGTCCACACGATTGCCGCTCAGTTCGAGTACAACCATGCCCTCCGTCCTGGGGTAAATCTGCGCCTTCAGGATATTGAAGGTCAGATCGTAGTCACGCACCAGATGGGTTATGATCGGCTTGTCCACGACTTCCTTGGAAAAGCGCAACACTAACATTTTCGAATACATTAAGCTCTCCCGCTTTCTTTCGCACATCATTGCACTTAAATCCGGAGTGCTGGATTCTAGCGCTTCTCCACCGATTCATCAATCGTTAAATCAGCATCCATTTTCACAAGTTCATATGGAACAGCCCTGGCTATGTCCGAGGGAAAGGACATAGAGAAGAAAAGTCGCACCCACCCGACCGTCGACTTATAAAATCTCAGGACCGCGCCTTCTCCAGCCGCATTCTTCCAGCCATTTCCCTCTCGCGCCCGTGGGAGCTCAAGTTCATATAATATCAGGCGCATAGATTGCATAAGACAATCCTGTTACTCGAATGAATGCAATGGGTGGACCCTAATCGAGCCATGCATGCGGTGGAGGCGAAAGATGGAGGTGCGTTTGAGACTCTCGACCAAACTGATGCTGTGGGGGCTGTGCGGAGTGGTTCTTTTTTCTCTGGTGCTTGCCTGGATTTACATTGAAATCGAGAGCAAGATCTACGAAGAGAGGCGATCCGGCCTCAACGACGTCGTCGACGTCGCATATTCTCTTATGACGGAATATGCGCACCGCGCCGCGAACGGAGAGATGCCGCTCGAAGAGGCGCAAAAGATGGCGCTGCTGCGGATCAAGGAACTGCGCTACAGGGATAAGGAATACTTCTGGATCAACGACTCCGGGCCAAAGATGATTATGCACCCATACAAACCGGAGCTTGACGGCAAGGACCTCGCCAACTTCGCAGATCCGAACGGCAAGCGCCTGTTTGTCGCATTTGTCGACGTGTGCAAGGCAAAAGGCGGGGGATGGGTGGAATACATGTGGCCCAAACCCGGCGCCAACGAAACAAAACCAGTTCCCAAACTGTCTTATGTAAAATTGTTTCCCTCCTGGGACTGGATCGTCGGATCGGGAGTCTACATCGATGACGTGCAAAAGGACCTGATGCAGCTTCGCTACACCTTCCTGGGAACTGGGTTGATCCTTACGATCGGCTGCATCATCACCACAATGTGGTTCTCCCGGCGCACCACCCGCCCCATCATTCACGTCGTGCAGGGTCTGAGAGACATAGCCGGCTCCGTCACCGAGGCTTCCGGGCGCGTCTCCCTGGCGGGACGGGAATTCGCTGAAGGAGCCTCGCAACAAGCCGCAACAATTGAAGAAACCTCCAGTTCACTCGAAGAAGTTGCATCCATGACGCGAAGCAACGCGGAGAACGCTGAAGAGGCCGACCGGCTCATGAAAGACACCAACGCCATTGTCGGTCGGGCCAACCAGTCCATGTCGCAGTTGTCTGTTTCCATGAAGGAAATCGCGGCGGCGAGCAAAGACACGCAGACGATTATCCGCAGCATCGACGAGATAGCCTTCCAGACCAACCTGCTCGCCCTGAATGCGGCTGTCGAGGCCGCCCGGGCGGGAGAGGCCGGGGCAGGGTTCGCGGTGGTCGCGGACGAAGTGAGAAGCCTCGCGACGCGCGCGGCCCAGGCGGCAAGGAGCACCGCCACACTCATCGAAGGCTCCGTGAAGAGCATCAACGCCGGGTCCGAATCCGTGGACAAGACGGCATCCGAATTCCTGGAAGCCGCCAGCATCATCAAGAAAACGTGCGATCTTGCGACCGGCATCGCATCGGCTTCCAGCGAACAGGCGCAGGGCATCCAGCACCTGAACCAAGCCGTTTCGGGCATAGACCGGGTGGTGCAAAGCAACGCCACAAACGCCAAACAGATAGCGTCCGCCGCGGAGCAGATGAATGCCTATTCCAGAGAGATCGGCGAATACATAACCGAACTGGTGGCGACTCTCGGGGCCGATACAGGCAAGGGCGGCAACGGCGGGAAGAATGCCGGAACAGCGCCGGACCGCGAACCGCTGGAACCACCCACGCGCTCCGCACTGGCGAGGTTTTCAAAGGCGACGATTACTAGCCGGAAGATTGGCGACAGCGCCCCCTCCACCTCACGGAGGACGGCGGGAGGAAAGACGGGCCCCACTCCACGACTTCCCATTCCAGACGACTACAAGGACTTTTGATGGATAGTCGCCCAGCGATGCGTCCGGCGCATTCCCGCAACACCTCCGGGAAGGCGCCGGACTTCATGACAAAACGCGCTTCGCTCGCGCGGAACATTTGACGCTCCGGAGCGCACCAGCCGGTTTATTCGATAAAAAAGAGGAAGAAGTCCACAAGAGAATAGTGCGTGAGCCACCGTACATTGACTGGACGCAGGGGGAGAATCGTCTTCGCAGGCAGGGCCCCGATGAACCCGCGAGGCATCTCCATCGCGGCTTAAACAGTCCCCCAGGGGATCACTCCCGGGCTTTCGTCAGCCGCTCGTTTTCGGCCACAATTTTTTGCGCCGTATCCTCATCCACCGTCTGACCTGGCGCAAGATCCAGCATTTTCATCACTTCCGGGAGGACTGCAATCTCCGTGGCCCCGGATGCATACACACAATCGAGCTTTCCCGGTTGAGCGCCGTATGGCATGGCGTATCCCTCCAGCTTGCGGTTGTCCCATACATCCTCTTCCCATTACTCCGATTTATTTTAAATAATATAGCACGCCACAATTTTCTCATCCATAGCAATCCTCGCAGCGGGGCAAAATAGCAACCTCCGGCGATGGCTCATCCGCCGGCATGGAGGGTGCGCCGCGGCATGCCTCCGACATTCACAAAATTATTGACGCCCCCAGGACGCCGCTGCATAATGCTAAATTATCGGTCACTTATAACTTAATTTCAATTTTAGGCGCCCATCATCACGCTTCCATAGCGAAGCGACAAGGAGGACTCTATGTCCAGCATCCCCCGTTTGTACATTCGTCCCGTCGCCCCGTCCATCTTTCTTATAGTCTGGCTGGCCATGCACCCATGCGCCCAGGGCGCGCCGGTCTCCTGGCTGGCTGGAGGATGGGCGCTGAACGGGCTTGCGTCCGGGCCCAACGTCCATGTATGGGACAGATATTCGATGACTATAAACGACGACGGAACGTTCACCGGCTCCGGCTACGACAGTACAGGCGACGTGGATGATTCAACCGGGATCATCACCCCTTCGTCGACCGGATTCCTCATATCGCCCACGGGCGAAAGCAACCCGGACATTCGATGCCACGTCGACGCCGGCAATACGGTGATGGCGTGCACCGACTCGTGGGACTCCAACGCCGCCTACCTCGGCGTGCTCGTCAGGCGAACCGAGTCCTACTCGATGTCCGATCTGGCCGGCGACTGGAACATCAGCGCCCTCGCCGCGGGGCCGGCCGCGCCATGGTGGATGCGGGCGTCCATCACCGTCGATGGCGCCGGGGCGTTCACGGGCTCTAACACGAGGAACGAAGGGGCTACGGAAAGCATGAGCGGGGTGCTGTCCCTGAGCACTGACGGAGCGCTGACCTGCACGTCGGGATGCGGCAACTCGGGATCGCTCCAAGGAGCAATGGATTCCGGCAAGACCGTGGCGGCCTATACGGTCACATGGCAGGACAACACCCAGGCAGCGGGGACCACGGAAATAGGCGTGCTTACAAGGAAGGCGCAATCTTGCACGCTTGCGGACCTGGCGGGCAGGTGGCACGTCAGCAGCATTGCATCCGGCCCCGGAGCGCCCTGGTGGCTGCGAGGATTGCTAACCGTGGGGCCGGACGGAGCATTCACCCTGTCCAGCGTCGAGAACTCCGGCTCGACGGAGGGAACGAGCGGAGCGCTCCTCATTTCACCCGAGGGCGTCGTGACCTGCCCGACATGTTCGGATGCGTTTTACGGGGTCATGGATGCGGACAAGACGGTCATCGTCATCACCATGACGTGGCTCGACGGAGGAGGGGAAGCGGGAACGACGGAACTGACCATATGCACGAAAGACTCCCCCGCGGCCCCACTCGGCTCCATCCTCCCCCTGCTGCTTGAATGAGCGATGCAAGGCGGACGCTCGCACGGACCACCGGAAGCGCCCCCAGGCATAAACGCAATCAGGCCCCCTTGGGAGGGAGCCTGACGGACCGCTGCGGGAATCGGAGGCCGAGCGGCATGGACTGTCCCGCTACTCGTCCAGGAGAAGCATCGTGATGATGGGAACGGGATTGGGACCCGGTTCATTGACCGTCACCGTCTTGGTCGAGACATAGTCGCCTTCGGCGCTGGACGCGATCAAGGTCACGGTGTACTCGCCAGCCGCCGCGTAAGTGTGGGAAGGACTGTCTTCGGTGGATGAACCGCCGTCGCCGAAGTCCCATTTCCAACCCGTGAAGTCGCCGGAGGAGAGATTATCGAAGTTGATCGTAAGGGAGACCACCTTGTTCACCGGGGCGTAGTCGAAGTCAGCGACCCAGACCTGGATGGTCCGCGTCATGACGTATTCGCCCTCAGAGGTGACAACCGTGAGGGTCACGGTGTACTCGCCAGCCATTGCATAAGTGTGCGACGGGCTTTCTTCGGTGGAAGTCGTCCCATCTCCGAAGTCCCAGGTGATGCTCGCAACATCCCCTGACGAGAGGTTCGTGAAGGCCACGGAAAGCTGGTCGTCCGCATCCACGGCCGCCGAGCTGAATTCCGCCGCATCCTCCGTGCTGGCGGTGTAGGAGACTTCATTCGAGAAATCGCTTTCGTTTCCCGACGCGTCGTAGGCGATCACCGCAAAGTAATACGTACTTCCGGTCTTCAGGCCATCCACCACATAGGTCGTCACTTCGCCGACATCCATGCTGGAGTCATAAGCGCCACTGTTCAATCCATAATAGATCCTATACCCAGCGATCAGGGAAGGATCTGACGGTGCATCCCATTCGAGGGCCACATTGGCCGCATGGGCAACGCCGTGGAATGCGTGGATCTGAACCATGAGAGAGAAGAGGAGCAGCGCGCGGAAAACACGAAACAGGCAAGAAGCGCCGGAGCGATTGCAACCATCATTACTGCTGATACTGTGACGAGAAAACATTACAACACCTCCTAACAAGCTACGGTTGATGCAGCTTTGGAGGCGCTGAATCAACCTGTAGGGCAACCCTGCGACCGTATCCCTTGAATATCGAGGACTTAGGCCAGTGGCTTTGCGTCTCACTCTTTCGAGTGATTTGCCTTTGGCAAACAGGTCATACACATTCGACCCTTATTTAAGCAACATTGGCGCCAAGAGGAGATAAATCGACTCCACAAGGAGAAGATTTCACGACCGAGCATATGGGAGACATCGCACCATGCAAACGCACTCCGCATTCGGCGCATTTTTTGCCTTGACATCGACAAGAATGGCATATAGCATTTGAAGTCAAGCAAACGGTGGAATCCAAAAAGACAGGATTCTCATGAATACACTGACCTTGGGAGCGCACTCCGCAATGACGCACATCAACGACTCTGCTTTCATTCTTCCCGTAGCGCTATTAACGGGCGTAGTAGTAGTCGTACGCGTCGTAGACGCCTTCGCGCCATAGCGGGAGCAACCAGGGAGCATCCAAGCCCACAATCAACCCCCGTCAGCGCGAGGCCGGCGGGGGTTGTCTTTTTTGCGCCCTCCGCCGCGCCGGACGCCGCCGCAAGACGGGATAAGTCAGCAAGGAGGCGGCTCACATGACAGCTCACACCATCAGGATGTCGGGCGCACAGATCGTCATTCATCTCCTCGAACGTCAAAAAATTTCCACCATAGCAGGGATACCCGGCGGAGCGAACCTGCCGCTCTACGACGCGCTTTCACGCAGCCGGTCGATCCGCCACGTGCTGGCGCGCCACGAACAGGGGGCGGGATTCATCGCCCAGGGCATGGCGCGCGTGACCGGCGCCCCGGCGGTGTGCTTTGCAACATCGGGGCCCGGCGCAACCAATATCCTGACAGCCATCGCCGACGCGAAGCTCGACTCCATCCCGGTCGTCTGCATCACCGGCCAGACGCCGCGCCCGCTCATAGGCACGGATTCCTTTCAGGAAGTGGACGTCTACGGGATGAGCATTCCGATCACGAAACACAACTTCATGGCGCGTTCCGCCGGGGAGCTTCTCGAAATCATCCCGGAAGCCTTTCGCATCGCATCTTCAGGCCGCCCAGGCCCTGTGCTCATCGACATCCCGAAGGACGTGCAGACGGAGGAGGCGACATTCGACGCATGGCCGGAGCCGGGCCGCCCCGATGCGCCGCCGGAGCCGGACGGGAGCGCGGTCGCGCGCGCCGCATCGTTCATCAACGCTTCGCGCAGACCCATCCTTTATATAGGCGGCGGGGTGATCCAGGCGGAGGCCTCCGCGCTCGCCGTCGCGCTCGCGGAGAAGGCGTCCATCCCGACCGCAATGTCCCTCATGGGGCTCGGCGCGGTCCCGAGCGCGCATCCGCTCGCCCTCGGGATGCTTGGGATGCACGCGGCCCGCGCAACGAATCTCGCGCTCGAAGAGTGCGACCTGCTGATCGCAGCCGGAGTCCGGTTCGACGACCGCGCGACCGGCAAGGTGGAGGCGTTCTGCCCGCAGGCCAAGATCGTCCATATCGACATAGACCCGGCGGAAATCGACAAGCTCAAGACGCCGCACGCCGCTATCGTGGGCGATGCGGGAAGGGTCTTCGAGGCGCTGCTGCCGCAAGTCGAGAGGAATCCGCGCAGGGACTGGCTGACGCGAGTCGGGAAGCTTCAGGAGGAGCATCCCTTTGCTAGAAACGGGGCCGACGACCTGGGCTCGCCCTGCGGCATCATCACCCGGACGGCGGAGCTGCTTGACGAGGACGCCGTCATCGTCACCGACGTGGGCCAGCACCAGATGTGGACCGCCCAGCATTACCCCTTCCGGCGACCACGACGCTGGCTCACCTCCGGAGGGCTCGGGACGATGGGCTTCGGGCTCCCGTCGGCCATCGGGGCCGCGCTCGCGCGCCCGCAGAGCCAGGTGGTCTGTTTCAGCGGCGACGGCAGCATCATGATGAACATCCAGGAACTGGCCACGGCGGTCGAGCAGAACGCGAACGTCACGGTCATCGTGCTCAACAACTGCGCACTAGGGCTCGTGCGGCAACAGCAGAGCCTGTTTTACGGAAACCGCATCTACGCATCGGTCTATCCGTCTCAGGTGGATTTCGTGAAGATCGCGGAAGGGTTTGGCGTGAAGGCGTATGACCTGGCGCGCGCGAGCGACCCGTCGGCCATGCTCGAGCAGGCGCTGAAGGGACCCGGACCGCGCCTCATACACGCCCGCATAGACGCCAACGAACAGGTGCTCCCCATGACGCCTCCGGGAGCCGCTAACAAAGATATGATAGAAGGAGAATCCCATGTCCGCCATTTCCGCGCCTGCGCCTGACGCACCGACAACCGCCTCCGACGCCCCCGCGCGGGGGAAAGAGGACCGCCCCGACGGCTGCTTCGCCGTGCTGGAACTCGCAGTGAAAAACCACCCCGGCGCGCTGTCGCACGTCTGCGGCCTCTTCGCGCGCCGCGCCTACAACCTGGAAGCCATGGCGTGCCTACCGACAGGCGACGGCAAGATCAGCAGGCTTTGGCTGCTCGTCCATGAGGACGAACGCCTCCCGCAAGTCATCAAGCAAGTGAGGAAACTGGAAGACGTCGCGGAGGTGATCGACCACGGAAGCGACCGGAAAATCTTCGTCAAGCTGGAGGGAGTTCTACTGACCGGAGAAGAGACGGAAGCGGCCCGTCAGGAATCGGACAAGCTCCATTGACAGGGCGCCGCCAGTTCTGACGCCGCGCCTTCCGGCGCGCCTGGGAAGCCGATTCCACACCTTGGAGCGGCTTCCCCGCGGCGGCGGAAACACAAGGAGGAGGCGCCGGTTATCAGGACCGCGTCACCTGGGGGCTGCCTCGACATGGGGCTTGACGTCGAGGATAGGCGTGCCGTCCAGCATGTCCAGACCCTTCACGTGGATGCGCCCACCCTGCCGGGAGAGCACCTCCACCACGGACAAACCGATAGGATTCGGCCTCACGGGAGAGCAGATGCTGAACACCCCCATTTTCTCGGTCCGGTGGGGCGGTTTCTGTTTTAGGTATTGGGGGCCAAATTCCGGGCTTTTGTGGAAGTAAAAGAGGACTACGATACGCTGGCCAGGCTCCACATCCGTCAGAGCTTCCAGATATTCGTCAAAGATTTCGAGGTCGCCCTCCACGCCGGAGACGCTCCAGTGCCTCGGAAGCTCCGTTGCATCGGTGTGCACATAGCCGATCGCCTTCATTTCAACCATTTGACAACTCCTCTTGAGACGCCGCGTTAGAACGTGATAATCCGGAAGCCCTCCTCCATGTAGGCGGCCATGGACGGATGCCCCGACATATCCCCGAGAAGTGGAAGGCCTTCAGCCTCCACCGCTTGCAAGACGCCCATCTTGGCCGAACAGGCCCGGCAGGCGCCCACGATAAGCCGAGCACCCTTAGTCTTTAGATAAAGCGCATTCAGGAAATGATCGGGTCTGGCGACTTGAGGGACGAGCGCGGTGGCAGCCCCCTCGATCACAATTTTGACCTCATGCCCCTTCCCGTTCATATCGAGTCCGTTCAGAAGAACGTGCACAAAGCACATCGCCTCGCCATCGAACGTAAAAAGAACAACTTTTTCCTTCACGGACAGAACCTCCCCACCATCCATGGAGCGCCACCCGCCCCACGGCGCGCCAACCTCTCCCGCCCTCCCCTTGCAGGGAAAGAGCGGAAGGGAATGTTAGAGCCATTGAATCGTCCTTATTTAAAAGCTTCGCCGGGCTGGAACCCCATCTTCTTCAGGACCATGGCGAGAGGGCAAAACCCAGTGAACGCGGCCTGGAGCATGTTCGCTCCGACAAAGACGGTGAGGAACAGCCAGTAGCCGCTGTGAACAAGGGACAGCAACACGCTGATAAGCACGACGCTGCCCGCGAAGGCAAACACAATGCGATCGATGACCATAACAACCAACCTCCTTTTGCAGTGAAAATCCAACATGCAGGATGCCGCACCCGGATGTTACAGAGAAACCATACCTTACCACTAACATTAACCTATCCCGGAGAGAAGTTCCTGTGTTTTTTAAGCGCACTCGGAACCGGAGTCAGCGGAGCCTCTCCACTTCATTATGGTTGAAGTCTTCTTATTTTGCGGGCTTGAAAGGGCGGAGGCGGTATGGTATGAAACCGTTTAAACAGCATTTAAACGCCGTAGCGCCCGGAGCCTCCACCATGGACGATCAGTTAGTCAATCAACACCTCAAAGACATCATCAACACCATGAACGACGGCATGATGCTCGTATCTCCCGCGGGGGCCATCATGATGGCGAACCGCGCCATGGAGAAGATCACCGGATACTCCCGCAAGGAGCTTATGGGGAGCCCATGCTCCATTTTCCAGTGCGACGCCTGCGCGAACGCGCGGTCGGAAGGACGGGGCCACTGGTGCGAAATCTTCGACGTGGGCCGAGCGCACAGGAGGTCCTGCCTCCTTAGGAGAAAAGACGGCTCCTACGTGCACGTGCTGAAAAACGCGTCCCTCCTGAAAGATGAGGAGGGCGGGGTTCTCGGGGCGGTCGAGACCATCACGGACATTTCGGAAATCGACAGGCGGGACCAGAAAATAGCGGAGTTGTCCAAGCTTCTCGAGCGGGGAGACCTTTTTCAGGGAATGGTGGGGCGCTCCCCCGCGATGCGAAACGTCTTCGAGATCATCAAGAAAGCCGCGCAAAGCGACGCGCCGGTCATCATATCTGGAGAAACCGGGACAGGGAAGGAGCTTGCGGCCCACGCCATCCACCAATTGGGAAGGAGACGGGATGGCCCCTACATTCAGCTGAATTGCGCGGCGCTCAACGAGTCGCTTCTCGAGAGCGAGCTTTTCGGCCATGTCAAGGGAGCATTCACCGGAGCGTACTGCCACAGGAAGGGATGGTTCGAGGCGGCGGACGGGGGGGACATATTCCTGGACGAGATCGGGGACGTTCCCATCCCCATCCAGGTGAAGCTCCTGCGGGTGCTGGAGACTAAGAGCTTCCAGCGCGTCGGGGATCACCAGACGCTGAGCGCGGACGCCCGCATCATAACCGCCACCAACCGGGACCTCGAGCAACTCGTCGCGGAGGGGAAATTCCGCGAGGATTTTTTCTTCCGCATCAACGTGATCCCGATCCACCTGCCGCCGCTCAGGGAGCGCGTGAGCGACGCCCCGCTCCTCGCCGAGCACTTCATCCGGCAGCTGCGCAAGAAGAGCCGCAAAGCCATCACAGGGCTCGACGCCGAGGCGATGGACATTTTCATGAGCCACGACTGGCCGGGAAATGTGCGCGAACTGCGGAGCGTGTTGGAGTACGCCTTCGTAATAGCCGAGCGAGGACCGATTCGGCCGGAGCACCTCCCGGCAAGGATGCGCGGCGGCCACGGAGTCCTGGCGCGGGAGGCGGATTGCGGTTGCCGGGTCAATGAGATCGCCGATCCGCCGGAAGCGGCGCGGACGCCGCCCCTCCTCGAGGATCGTGAGAGGGAAGCGCTCATCGACGCCCTCGTCGCGTGCGGGGGCAACCAGACGCACGCCGCCCGGGCGCTCGGCGTCAACCGCGTCACGGTGTGGCACCGCATCAAGAAGCACGGGATAGACGTCAGGAAGCTTACCGCGCCGGCGCACTGAGGACGGCGGTGAAAGCTGACGCCGAGACTTGACATGAAGGAGCAATCCTATCACGATGCGAAGCAGGAGCCTTGGGCGCTCACGCTCATGGCATCACAAACATCGAGGAGCCCGGCATGGAGAACAAGATAGAGAAAAAAATAAAGATCCTCATCATATGTCAGCACAACAGCGGACGGAGCCAGATAGCCGAAGCCTACCTGAAACGGTTCAGCGGGGGAGCGCTCCACGTCGAGAGCGCGGGATTCGAACCAGCGGAGCGGGTCAATCCGCTTGTCGTGGAAGTCATGAAGGAAGAAGGATTCGACATAGCAGGCAACAAGCCGCGCAGCGTGTTCGAGCTGTTCAAACGCGGCGCGCTGTTCGACCACGTGATCACGGTGTGCGCCGACTCGGAATCGAAGTGCCCGATTTTTCCGGGAATCACCAAACGGTGGCATTACCCGTTCCCCGACCCCGCCGCCGTGCAGGGCCCCCATGAGGAGCGACTGGGAAAGGTGCGGGAGATACGGGACATGATAAAAGACAAGATCCTGAACCCACAGGCGGGGGACTTCTCTTTCAAGTCCCTCCTGAATGGGTAATAAAGGAGGCGGCATGCCGCCAAACATCCTTATTATCGGAGGCAGCGACGCGGGAATCAGCGCCGCGCTGCGCATCCGGGAAATCGATCCGGAGGCGAGCCCCCTCGTCGCGCTCACTGACAGCCACCCGAACTTCAGCAGCTGCGGCCTGCCCTTCCACCTGAGCGGGGAGACGCCCGACTGGCGGGATCTGGCCCACCGGACCGCCAAGGATATCGAAAAAGAGGGAGTCCGGCTTCTCATGGAGCATACAGCGACGGCTATCGATCCCGCGGGGAAAACCGTGGCGCTCAAGGACAACCGGCGAGGCGAGGAGCGGCGCATCGCCTACGACCGGCTGATTATAGCAACCGGGGCTGAATCGATCCGCCCACCCATCGAAGGCATCGACCTGCCGGGGGTGTTCGCGCTCCGATGGGCGGGGGACGCCTTCGCCATCCGGCGATTCATGGAGGAGAACCGGCCAAAATCCGCCGTCATCATCGGCGCGGGCTACATCGGCATGGAAATGGCTGACGCGCTGACCCGGCGAGGCATGAAGGCGACGGTCGTGGAGTTTGCCGATTCCATCCTCACCACGGTCGATGCGGTTTTCGGGGCTAAGGTTCGCAGAGAATTGGAACGCTGCGGGGTGCGAGTCGCCACTGGGGTTTCCGTGACCGGCGTCACCGCTTCGGGGAAAAGGCTCACGGTAAAGGGGGTGGAGACCACCTCCAAAAAGGAGGATTTCTCCGTCGGAGCGGACATGGTTCTCGTCGCCGTCGGGGCCAGGCCGCAAACCGCGCTCGCCCGATCGGCGGGAGTGGAAACAGGCGTGAAGGGCGCGATCCGGGTGGACCAACTCATGCGCACGAACGTCCCCGACATATTCGCCGCCGGAGATTGCGTGGAGACATACCACCGGCTGTTGCAGCAGCGCACCTACATGCCACTCGGCTCTACGGCGCATAAGCAGGGGCGCGTCGCCGGGGAGAACGCAATTGGCGGCGAGCGTCTCTTTCAAGGGTCTCTCGGCGCGCAGGTGGTGAAGGTGTTCGATCAGGTCGTCGCGCGCACCGGCCTGCGCGACGGAGAGGCGGCGGAGGCGGGGTTCGACCCCGCGACGCTGGAGATGGAAGCATGGGACCACAAGGCGTACTATCCGGGAGCAAAAAAGCTTTGGATTCGCATCACGGGAGACCGGAGAAGCGGGCTGCTGCTCGGAGCGCAGATGCTCGGGTCCGCAGGGTCGGAGGTGTCGAAGAGGATCGACGTCTTCACGGCGGCCATCTATAACGGCATGACCGTAGACGCCCTGAGCGACCTCGATCTTACCTACACCCCTCCCCTCAGCAGCCCGTGGGACCCCATCCAGATGAGCGCCCAGGCGTGGAGCAGGACGCTTGGGAAGGCGGCGGCGCGGTGAGGAGCGGCTGTTGGGGCCTGCCACATAGAGGAAACGGGTGCATTATGAAATGGCGCTGAGGACTTCCTTGCCAGCGCCGGGGGAGCCGCCTGTCTTGCGGGCGGCTCCCCGCTCCAGCACCGCCAACGCTTCAGGTTGATGATCGAGCAGCAATAGGGCGCTACAGACAGCCCGACTTGGCAGTCTGTCCCCGCTTTCATACTGTTGAAATGCGCGACGCCCTCCGCCGATCAGGCGCCCGGCGGCCTCCTGCGAAAGCTGAAGCTTCTTGCGAATGCGCCGGATGTCCTCCGGCGCGAGCAACCCCTCACTACGCGCCTTGAGCCTGTTCAGCATCCGGTCCGAGGTCTTCAAATCCCTCCCGGTGTGGATGCTCTCCCCCGAAGCGTCGCAGTACCAGCCCGGCATATCGAAGACGACGGTTTCTCCTTTGTACGTCAACGTGATGGGCCGGACATCCCGGATCATGGGAGCGCCTGTTTCTGGGCAGGCAGGGCTTTCATTCATTCTTCTTTTCCTTACTTTTCCTTGAACGACAGCAGCAAGAACTCCGTGATGGCGTCCGCTGTAAACTTGACATACAGCACGTCAACTGGACAGGGAACGTGGTAGACATCCTGCCAGAGGATTTATAGAAGTGCTCCCGCCGCATACTCCTGATCATTCCGCCCCAAGCTCACCTATGGAGACCGGAGACAACCGAAAGCCCCTCGGGGGGTTCCCAAAGACTCGGGCGCTCCTCTCGACTTCTTCACGCAGGTGATGGATGGAAGTGTTCCAGTCGATGCGGGCCGTTCTCCCGCGCTGGAGCCGCACGATGTTGCGGTGTCGCAGAAGGAGGACAAAGAGACGGCTGCGAAGGCTCGGCATGGCTATTCTCCGAAAGGAAGATCGCGGGGGCGCAGCGGTAGGGTTGAAAACGGGGGAAGGCGGAGCGGGCTGGCCGATCCGCCTTCCGAGAGGAAGCGACCGAAGGGGAGAAAAGAGGCGCTTCCTCGAGAGGGTCGCTAATTCAGGTGCGAAGCCATTTGCTGATCCGCCTGGTTGATGGCCGAAAGCCGCCATCCGCCTCCGCCCATGGCGCGGGTGAAGGTCCAAAACTCCTGGAACTTCACCGGGTTCATCTTATCTCCGCTCACCACATCGCGAGTCGTGGCGTCTACAGTATAGTCGAGCAGGTTGGCCGTGAAAAGGACGGTGACATAGTCCTGTCCCGCCTCCTGCCAAGCCTCCGTTATCTCCACCTTGCGGACAGAGATATTCTCCAGGCGGTTGATTATGTTCTTCGCCTTCATGGTTTCAAACTCCTTGGCGAAGTAATCGGACATTTCATTCGTCAGGATTGCGGCGAGTCCTTCCGTGCTTCGGTTGGTCCACCCTGCCTGAATGCGAAAGAAAAGGTCCTGGGCGGCGTCCTTAAACCGCTCTTCGTCGAAACCGGGGTCGGCGCGCCGGATCTGTGCAAGCCCGTCCTCAAGCTGCGCATAGACGGGCGCGGCGACGCGATCCTGGCCTGACGCATACGGGTAGGACGATTCGGCGAATGGCTGGGAACTTCCCCGGTCCAGGGAATCCACATAAGAACCGCCCCCTTGCCCCTGGTAGCCCTGCCGCGCCATGCGCGGTTTGATAAGGAACCGGTAGACAAAATAGAGAATCAGGCCAAGCACGACTATGTCTATGAGGCCGACGCCGCCCCCGCCTCCGCCGGCAACGCCCGGCGCCGCATGGCTCGATCCCCCGAAGAGCATGTTTCCGAGGAGCCCTCCGGCGAGTCCGCCAGCCACCCCTTGAGCGAACGGGCTGCTCATGAAGCCGCCGCCGCGCTGGGCCTGGCCGTACCCACTCTGCCCCGGCGTTCCGAAAGAGGAGCCGGGCGCGCTCTGATAAGGCGTGGACGGCCTCGACGGAGCGGAAAAGCTCCGCCCTCCACGGCTTCCAAACGACCCGCCGCCGCCCGCCCTCGCCCAGGCGCTGGATTCCATAAATGTCGCAAGCCCAAAGAAAAAGAGCGCCAGGAACGCCATAGCGCATCGCGATCTCCCACCCATTGCGTTCATCATCAAACTCCATATTCCGTCGGGTTCCCATTATCCGGAGACAAGCGCCCCATGCGCTTCCCGCCTCCGCCGCAAGACAGCGATCCCGACGCCGGCGGCGAGTTTACATTATTGCAACCCCTAAGCCAATTTGAGGCTCGGGGCGCAGGTGGTCGATACGACACAAATAACCCTTCCGGGCGACGACTCCTCCAGCAATGACATTGAACATTTCGTTCCATGAGGGAAGCACATTTCTTTCAACCGCTGAAAGCTCCGTTCCACACGGAACGTTATTTTCAATCCGGACCCATCTCCACGGCGGCCGGTGACGGGCAGTGAGCGCGGCGAGGTCATTCCATGACCGATTGTCCGGCTCACAGTCGCCTTTCGACGTCATCGAGGGGAAGAATCCCCAGCGGAAACCGCATCCTTTTTGTTGCATCTGTTTTTTAATCCGTGGGAATCTGATAAAATGAATTTACGGAATATCCTCCGACATCCTAACCAGCAAGCTGTCCGCATACGCAAGGGGAAAACGAATGAGCGAAGACATCCGGCTCGATATGCGCATCACCGATCTCCTGGAGATGCATCCTGAAACGGAAGAGGTTTTCAAAGCCCACGGCCTGGGAGGGCTCGTCACGGAGGAGGCCCGGCGGGTGCTCGGACCATTCCTCACCGTGGAGACGGCCCTGCGCAGCCGGAAAATCGCTCCGGAAAACTTTTTGAGCCTGCTGCGTGGGCGCGCCCACGAGGAGAAGACGCTCGACGCGCCGGGACTGGAAGCCGCCCGCGCGCGCGGGGCCATAAGACTCCTCGCGCTCATGCCGTGCGGGCTGAAGGTGCCCTTTTCGAGAGCGCTTACGTCGTTCCTGGACGATCTGGCGGGCGGGGGCGATGCCGCCATTTCCTACGCCGTGGAAGGGAACCTCAACCAGGAGCTTTCCTATTACACCTACGCGGGTTGCGTGGAAAACCTCGGGGAGCTTCCCGATCTCATCGTATGCTCGGACTTCAACGCTTTTTATTTCAGGCGGTTTTACGAACGGTTCATCAAGACCGGCTGTTTCGTCGATCCGACAGATTACGAGCCGAACGCGCTTTTCAAGGACACCGGCATCCCCGATCCCGAAGGGGGATGCGCCATCATCGGCGTAAACCCCCTCATAATCGTCGCCGATCTCGAAAAGGTCGGCGACCGCCCCTTGCCCCGCCGCTGGACGGACCTTTTCGACCCGATGTGGCGCAAAAGCATCACCCTGCGCGGCAACGACAGATTCTTCTGCCACGCGGTGCTCCTTCCCCTCTACAAGGAAAACGGCGCGGAAGGGATCGCCGCGCTTGCTCAAAACGTCCTGAACGGCTGGCACCCCTCGCAGATGGTGAAGGCCATCGGGACGGCGTCTTCGGCAGCGCTCTACGTCATGCCGGATTTCTTCGCGCACAAGATCCCGGACCGCAAGGCGGCGCGGTTCATATGGCCGGAGGACGGGGCGCTCGCAAGCCCCGTGACGCTGCTGGTCAAGAAGGACAAGGCGGAGGCGCTGAAGCCCGTCACCGATCACCTCCTTGGCGTGGAGATGGCGAAAGTCTTCGCCGGCGCGCTCTTTCCGACGCCCCGCCCCGACGTCCCGAACCAGATGCCTCCGGGCGCGGCGCTCAAGTGGATCGGCTGGGACTATATCCGTGGAAACGACCTGGAAAAGGTGAACGCGGAAATCGATTCGGTCTTCCTGCCCATCGTATTCGGAGAAAGCCTGTGAAGCTCGCGACCGTCGCCGGGGCGCCCTCCTCCGGAAAAACGTCGGTGATCCTGAAGGCCGCCGAGGGGTTAAAGGCCGCCGGTTGGAAGCTTGGCGTCGTCAAATTCGACTGCCTCTCGAGCGAGGACGCGAAGCGGTACACGGCGGCGGGCGTCGCGGTCAAAACGGGGCTCGCGGGGAGCCTCTGTCCCGACCATTTCTTCATCACCAATATCGAGGCGTGCGTACAGTGGGGGCGGAGCCATGGGCTCGACCTCCTCATCAGCGAGAGCGCGGGACTTTGCAACCGCTGCTCCCCTCATATCAAGGGGGTGCTCGCCGTTTGCGTCGTGGACAACCTGAGCGGGGTCAACACGCCGCGAAAGATAGGCCCCATGCTCAAGACCGCCGACGTCGTGGTGATAACGAAGGGCGACATCGTGTCCCAGGCCGAACGGGAGGTCTTCACCTTCCGGGTGAAGCAGGTGAACCCGCGCGCGGCCGTACTGCCGGTGAACGGGCTGAGCGGCCAGGGGGCGCTGCTCCTCGAGCGGCGACTCCAGGCGGCGAGCGACGTCGAATCGCTCGTGAACGCCCGGCTTCGTTTTGCGATGCCCGCCGCCCTTTGCTCCTACTGCCTCGGGGAAACCCGGATCGGGTCCGACTGTCAGGTGGGCAACATCAAAATGATGGATCTGGAATAAACGGGAAAGCGAGCAATGCCGAACAAAGAGCTTACGGCTAAGGAAATGATGACCAGGGATGCGGCGGGCGAAGACCTGCTGCGGCAGTCCGCCGAACGACTGCTTGCGGAGCGTCCATACATTCGGGACTTTTTCGCGGCATTCGGCCTTCCGACGATGGAGCGGCGACAGACGGCGGGGGACGTATTCGATGGGCTCGACGCGGAGCGTCTGGAGGACCTCGGCGTCACCCGAGAACAGCTCGCTGAGCGCTTTTCCGCCTTCATAGAAAAGATGGAGAGTTTCCGCCGGGAAGGGATAGCCTCCGTGCGGGAGGTCTCCATCATCGGGGGGCGGGACAAAGACGGCCGACCGGAAGATGTGCGGCTCGACTTGCGAACGGGCGAAGTCATCGCCGTCGTCGGTCCCACGGGGGCGGGCAAGAGCCTCCTCCTTTCCGACATCGAATGCCTCGCGCAGGGCGACACGCCGTCGGGGAGGCGCATTCTGATCGACGGAGAGCCCCCGGACGAAGCCGCGCGCCTCTCCGGAGAGCAGCGCCTCGTGGCTCAGTTGTCCCAGAACATGAACTTCGTGATGGACCTATCGGTGCGGGAGTTCGTCGCGCTGCACGCCGAAAGCCGTCTCGTCGAAGACGTCGACGCGGTGGTCGAGCGGATTTTCACGGCCGCCGTCCGCCTCTCCGGGGAGCCCTTCCGGCTGGAAACCCCGGTCACGGCGCTTTCGGGCGGTCAGTCGCGGGCGCTCATGATAGCCGACGTGGCGTGCCTCAGCGTTTCGCCGATCGTTCTCATCGACGAGATCGAGAACGCGGGAGTGGACCGGCGGCAGGCGCTCGATTTACTGGTGAAGCGCGAAAAAATCGTGCTCATCGCGACGCACGATCCGCTGCTCGCCCTATCGAGCGACCGTCGCATGGTGGTGAAAAACGGCGGCATCGTCGCTGTGCTCGATTCCTCTCCCGAAGAGCGCGCGGTGCTCGGGCAGCTCCAGGCGCTGGACGACGGACTTTCCCTGCTGCGGAGCCAGATACGCGGGGGGCTCCGACTCGACTGCGACCTTATGGGGCTTCTCGCCGCGCAAGACAGGGAGGCCGGACTCTGACATCCGGCGGTTTTTTCTTCCCTCCCGCTTTCCCTCCGGGTTCTCCGTGGTTAATAGTAAAGGGACGGGGGCGCCGCCCCCATGGAGACGGAGAGGAGCAGCGCCATTGAAAAGAGCCAAAGGAGAGGCCGCAGCGGCCACGGGCCCGGACCTCTCTCCACAGACCGAAATCATACTGAACAGCATCGCGGACGGGGTTTTCACCGTCGATCTTGACTGGAAGGTCGCTTTTTTCAACCGCGCCGCCGAAGAGATCACGGGGGTGTCAGCCTCCGACGCCATCGGACGGCCCTGCTGCGAGGTGTTTCGGGCAAACGTGTGCGAAAGCACCTGCGTGCTGAGGTATACGCGCGAGACGGGGAAGCCGGTCGTCAACAGGCCGGTCGCCATCCTGCGCGCGGACGGAAAGGAAATCCCCATCAGCGTGAGCACCGCCCTCCTGAAGGATACGACGGGAAGGGTGATCGGAGGCGTCGAGACATTCCGGGACCTCAGCCTCGTGCAGACCCTCCGCCAGGAGATCAACCGCCGATACCGCTTCGGGGACATCGTTTCGCGGTCGCCGATCATCAGGAAGCTTTTTTCCATCCTCCCGGAAGTGGCGCAGAGCGAGAGCACTGTGCTCATCCTGGGAGAAAGCGGCACGGGAAAGGAGCTCTTGAGCCACGCCATCCATTCGCTGAGCCCAAGGGCGGAGGGGCCGTTCGTCGCCGTGAACTGCGGCGCACTCCCCGACACGCTCCTCGAATCGGAGCTTTTCGGGCACGTGGCGGGGGCCTTCACCGACGCGAAGAAGAGCCGCCAGGGCCGGTTCGCCATGGCCGAGGGCGGAACGCTCTTCCTCGATGAGATCGGGGACGTCTCTCCCGCCCTACAAGTGCGTCTGCTGCGGGCATTGCAGGAGCGCGTTTACGAGCCGCTTGGCTCCTCGCGAAGCGTCAAGGCGAACGTGCGGATCATAACGGCGACCAACAAGGACCTGGCCCAGATGGTGGAGGAAGGATCTTTCCGGAAGGACCTTTACTACCGCGTGAACGTAGTCAAACTGGAGCTTCCCCGCCTCGCGGACCGCAAGGAGGATATTCCGCTCCTCGCCGAGCACTTCATCGAGCGCTTCAACAAGCTGCGCGACAAGAACATCATGGGACTGAGCCACGAGACGCTCACCATTTTCATGAACTACGACTGGCCCGGCAACATCCGGGAGCTTGAAAACGTCATCGAGTACGCCTTCATCATCTGCAAGGAAGGGCTGATACAGCCGTCGGCGCTGCCGGAAAGTCTCCAGCCGGGCGGAGGCGCGGGGCCCGCATTCCAGGGCATGACGCTTCGCGACATCGAAAAGCGGGCCATATGGGAGGCGCTCGAGCGGAACAAGTGGAAGCGGATGGCTACGGCGCGGGAACTCGGCGTCGATAAAAACACGCTCCGGAGGAAAATCCAGCAACTGGGGCTCACCCCCGACCCGGAGACAATTGAGGACGCGGAGGCGGATGCCTGACGGCGCAACGGAGCAACTGCTGGATTGTCAGCTTCCATGTTACAGACTGGCGGTAGATTGGCGTGAACTGTGGCGAACCCCAACAGGGGCCCAGGTTGTTGTTGGGGTTCATGTTCGTTCACCCAAACCTACAAAAACCACAGATCGTGAGCTGGAAGCCCGAACGGCCCCCCACCGCAAGGAGGAAATTTTGTGAGAACGGTAAAAGTCGTAGGCATCTTATCATCTTACATTCGGTTTTTATTTGCCGCGGCGGCGCTCATTGCAATTCTCGCGGGCCCGGCCGCGTCGCAGGTGAGGCTCCTAAAGGGACAGACGGTTTATGTTCCAGCCTACTCCCACATCTACCACGGCGACCGGGAAGTCCCGTTTTACCTGACGGTGACGCTCAGCGTACGGAACACGGACGCCGCCCGTCCGATCACGATCACGGCGGTGGATTATTTCGATTCCGAAGGAAAGAAAGTGCGGAGTTATCTGGAAAAGGAGCTGGAGCTGCCGCCTCTCGGGTCCCTGCGCTATGTGGTGAAGGAGTCCGACAAGGCGGGAGGGGCCGGGGCAAAATTTCTTGTTGGATGGAAATCGAACGTCGGGGTGGTGGAGCCAATCATCGAGGCGATCATGGTGAGCACGCAGACGCAACAGGGGATTTCGTTCACATCGCGTGGGAAGGCTGTGAGCGAAGTCGTTGAGTAAAAGCGGGAGCGGACGGGGCGCCGCCCGTGGAGCGGCGCCCGCATGCCGCGTCTCACCAGTAGCGGACCGGCCCAACATCCAAGTGAACGAAGTCATCGTACTTTCCAACGCCGCCGATGCAAAGGTCTCTCGCGGTCCGTTCGATGTCGGAGAGGCGCACGTCGTCGATGGCTATGTCCGCCGCCATTCCCTTGGTGTGGTAGGAGTTCTGAGCGACGTGCTTGTCGAGCCGCCGCAGCATTCTGTTGTACGCCGGGGAGCGGTAGCCGGAATAGAGGATGTATGGCCGGTCCTTCGCTCCCACCCTAGTGCGGACGGCGTCGAGGAGCAGGAAGACTTCAGGATCGATGCCGATTTTCTTCCCTGTCGCGTGGCAGCGGAAGAAATAATTGAGTTTGTCGCAAGCCATTTTGTCAATCATGCCATTCTTGTTCATATAGCGAATCTTGAGAAATTCCCGGGTGTGGGGATTGTATAGCGAGATGAGCCCCGAATGGAGGTCGTCTATCTTGCTGTTGGGCCTGACTAGTTGAGGAGTGGGATCGAGATGCTTCTTGGCATCCTTGAGGCGGCTTCCACGGATGGACTTGGCGGCGAGCGCCCAGTCGGGGGCGACCAACAATGATGTGGCTCCAAACAACATGGCTCCCATCAGTTCTCTTCGAGTCATCGTTTTCTCCTTATCCGTATTTTCGATTCTTTCCCGGAGGAGGGTTTTTCCTGAACGTATGCGCCTTTTGGGCTGTGCGTCACTGGATTGCCCGGCTTTCCGCCTGCACCGCCGGCCTTGCCTACAAATCCGACGCGCGCCTTGTAAGCGGCGAAAAGTTCTTCTGGGAAGCTAGTCTATTCTGGGATTATGCGACGTGCTTCAGGCGTTGCAAGCGAGCGCGGGAGGCGCTCGCACCGAGAATGGTGCAACAGTCTGGGCTGAAAGGAAGGAATTGAGCTGCTGTAGTTGAATGGAGCCGTAGCTTACGACGACCGAGGCCGTTAATCCTTCGGGCGGGGCCTCTGTCGAAAAAAGTGCGCGCAGGAACATGCAGGCAGGGCAGGAGGCATCCTCATCCGCTTCCCGCGCCATCTCGCTCTGGAGAACGCCCATGTTCACGCCATGGGACGCCGCGTGATGGTGGTGGTGATGGTGGCAGGTGTGGATAAGCTGAACGACGGAAAACAGGAAGAGAAAAAGAGACGCCATAAGGATGGCAGGGACTTTTGAGGGAACGCTCCCGTGGGCCGCCCACCCGGCATGCGGCGTGGGGGGATGGGAATGGGGACGCTTCATCTGCTGTGGTCTCTTTATTTCCCGCATAATTCGCACAAGAAAAGTAAACTGGTCCACTCGTTGACGAAACATCAAGCAACTGCTCCCGCACGGTTGACGACCCCATTGACCGGACGCTGCGTTGCGTTTCCGCCAATCGAAGTCGGGAGCCAATTTCCAAGCCCCTATACCCTTAGACGAAGATGCATGCCGCTGTCAAGGCTATTTATTCTTCCAACCATCTCTCGAAGCGAACTCTGGATTTAAAGCGCGATGTATCTCATAATAGAGCGAACCGCGCCGCGTCGCGGCAAATCGGCTCTGGCTGTGCTATTTTGTGAGGATTCCCATGTTCCGACCGAAAAAGAAAATCGCCCACCGTTTTTTTTTGGCGATCCTGCTGGTCGTGGTCGTTCCCATCGGCATCATGGGGTACGAAAGCCACATTCTCGCCAAGAAAACTCTGACCGCTTTCGCCTTCCAGCACATGGAGACCATTGCGGAGGACAGGGCGGACCACCTGAGCGCCTGGATGGAGGAGCGCCTGGACGATATCGGCGTGCTGTCGCGCCTTCCCGCCATACGGGAGATGTGCGGGGGGATACCGCGCGCCGGCGAAGCGCCTTCCGCGCGGTTCGGGAAATTGCTCGGGGAGACGCTCGGCATCATCGAAGGGCGATCGCCTTCGTATGAGAACATCTTCATCCTCGGACCGGAGGGAAACATCCTCGCCGCGACCCATCCGGAGGAGGCGGAGGCGGAAAGCCGGGCGCGCGGCATGGAGATGCTCGGGCGGCTGCAAGCGAGCACGGAGCCCGTTCTCGGGTCCGTCTACCCGAATCCGGAGCACGGAGGATGGTGCTTGCAAGTGGGGTCGGCGGTCCGGAGCGGGAGCGGAGAGCCCCTCGCCTTCATTATGGCGGTCCTCGACCTATCGAAAACGGTGGACCCCATCTTGAGCGACCGCACGGGACTTGGGGCAAGCGGCGAGACCCACCTGGTGGACTCGCACGGGAGAATCCTTTCGGAACTCCGCATCGAGAACGGGGAGGAGCCATCCGGGCGGACGATCGAAGACTATGGCGTGCGCTCCATCATGCGGCGCGAGACGGGGGAAGCCATCTACGAAGGCTATACGGGCCGGGAGGTGGTGGGGGCCTACGTGTGGCTCCCACGCTACGGCTGGGGACTCCTCGCCGAAATGGAGACAGACGAGGTAATGGAGCCCCTCCAGTGGCTCAAGGCTATCGGGATATTCACGACGGCGCTCGTTGGCGGCGTTTGCCTCTTCATGGCGTACGCTGTGAGCCGCCGCGTCTCGCGCCCTATTGTCCAAGCCGCCCAGGCCGCCGAGAAGATGGCGGAAGGCGACCTCGCGCAACGCATTCCCTTTTCGAGCGAGGACGAGGTCGGCGGGCTCGCGAGGAGCTTCAACGCCATGGCGCAGAGGCTCGCGCTATCGGTCGCGACTCTCCGGCGTAAGGAAGAATCGCTACAGCGGGCATACGACGACCTGCTGACAGCCCAGGAGCAGCTCCTGCGATCGGAGCGCATGGCGGCAATTGGGGAGTTGGTCGCATCCGTGGCCCACGAGATGCGTCGTCCCCTTTCCTCCATCAAGCTCAACCTGCAAATCATCGGGCGCTCGCTCGGGAGAGACACCGCCCTCTTCGAGCATTATGAAATAGCCCTGGAGCAGGCCGCGCACATGGAGCGGATGTTCACGGAGCTTCTGAATTACAGCAAGCCGCTCGAACTCCGAAAGAAGGACGTTTCGGTCGAAGCGGCGGTGGGCGTCTGTTTGCGGGACTTGGAAGGAGAGCTGTCCCTCCGGGAAATAAGGATCGACAAGGCAATCCCGGCGGACCTGCCGCCCATCATAGGGGACCCGGACAAGATCGGACAGGTGCTGGTGAATGTCCTGAAAAACGCCATGGAGGCGTCCCCTAGGGGCGGGACTATAGCGATTTCGGCGAGCGCGGACGCGGAGGCTCCCGATGGAGGCGGGAAAGTGAGCATCACCGTTTCGGACCAGGGACAGGGCGTTTCGCAGCGCCACATGCACCTTATGTTCCAGCCCTTTTTCACGACCAAGCAAAGCGGCGCGGGACTCGGGCTCTCCGTGGTGAAAAAAATCATGGACGCGCACCGAGGGAGCGTTTCCATAACCAGCGTGGAAGGCAGGGGGGCCGTCGTGCGCCTGACTTTTCCGGCGATTCGGGGAGCTGAATGAAAAAGATCATGATCGTCGATGACGACGCGTCGCTCGCCCGGACGCTCGAACTCTACTTCAGGGCAAAAGACTGCGAGCCCGCCGTTTGCGGGTCTGGGGCGGAGGCGTTGCGGCGCTGGCGGAGCGAGTCGCCGGAACTGGTGCTCCTCGACGTACAACTCCCCGACCTGGACGGCCCGGAAGTTCTCGACGCCGCGCGGCGCGAGGGGCTGGGCGGAGACGTCGTCATGATAACCGGCTTCCACGACACGGAAGCGGCCCTCAAGGCCATCCGGCTGGGTGCGGCCGATTACCTCTACAAGCCCCTCGACCTCGACGCCCTGGATCTTCTCATCGAAAACATCGTCCGCCAAAAGGCCGAGAGGGAAGAGCTGGCCAAGAGAAGCCACGTGCTTTCCCGCTCCTACAAGCCCAAGCAGATCATCGGGTGCGGCAAGGCGATGCTCGACGTGCTCAAGGCCATCGCGCAGGTGGCCCAGACGCCCGTGAGCGTGTTGATCGAGGGGGAGACCGGGACGGGCAAGGAGCTGGTTGCGCAGACCATCCACCAGCAGTCGGCCCCCGACGAACCCTTCGTCGCCATCAACTGCGCGGCGATAGTCGGAAACCTGATGGAAAGCGAGCTCTTCGGCCATGAAAAGGGCGCCTTCACGGGGGCCGTCGGACGCAAGATCGGTAAATTCGAGGTGGCGGGATCCGGTACGGTTTTTCTGGATGAAATCGCGGAACTCCCCCAGGAGCTTCAGGCCAAACTGCTCCGGGTCCTCCAGGAGAGGGAGTTCCAGCGGGTGGGGGGCGTGAAGAACATCCCGCTGCACGCCCGCGTCATAGCGGCCACCAACCGCGACCTCGAAGCCATGGCCGCGGAGGGCGCTTTCCGCGAGGACCTTTTCTTCCGCCTCAAGGTCTTCGTCATCCGCATCCCGCCGCTCAGGGAGCGGCCGGAGGACATCGTTCCGCTGACCGAATATTTCGTGGACCGCCTCAACGAGGAGATGCACAAAAAGGTGACGCGGATACCAAACGCCCACATCGACGCAATACGGGCGTACGACTGGCCCGGCAACGTCCGGGAGCTGCAAAACGTCCTGCGCCGCTGCATGATCGTCTCGGACGGGGAGATGCTGGAGCTCGACCCCGACTGGATTAGGAGAAAGGAGCCGGATGGACGCAAAGCCGACGCGGCGCAGCCGGAGAGGCCCGGGGCCGAGTCCGGGGAAAGCGGAGAAAGCGCCCTGCCGAGCCTCGAGGAGGTGGAGAAGGCGCACATCATGAAGGTCCTCAAGAGCACCGGGGGCAATTACGGCGAAGCCTGCCGGATACTCGGCATAAGCCGCCCGACGCTACGGCGAAAAATCAGCGATTACCG
>CALFXO010000020.1 GCA_937958025.1 uncultured Syntrophobacteraceae bacterium | reverse complement strand
AATCCCCGCCCCACGGCGAAAGCATGGATTCCGGTTTTCTCCGGAATGACGACCAGCCCTTCCCGCCCTGCTACAATTACACTTTCCACACAGCACCTCTTGCGATATTTTGTTTACGTTAGAATCGTTCAGAAGGTGTATTGCACCTTTGATATCTCTGCGACGTCGAATTCAATTGTGCAATGAAGATTGACGCCTTTCATTTCTTGTAGCAGACTTAGCGCTATATCCATTCATATTACTTTGTTACTTTGTGAGCCGATTCATGATTTTTCCCGATCAAAGCCACATAAACCGAGTGAGAGATGCTCTTTGGCAGCGGACAGAAAGCGGAGCTTCTGTCATGATTGGAGCAGGATTCAGCCGGAACGCCAGAAAGGCGGGGCCTGCCAAACAAGAATTTCCACTTTGGATGGACCTTGCTGCGTCATTATATACAAAGCTTTATCCCCCTGCCGACGGTGAGCAATCAAGGCATCACCTGCCTAACGCGCTCAGTGCAAGCGGCCTTCTTCGTATTGCGCAAGAATACGAGGCCGCCTTCGGCCGGGGCTCCTTGCACAGCGTCATTAAAGAGCTGACTCCAGACGATGGACACATTCCGGATGAAATACACACACGCTTATTGCGCCTTCCCTGGAGAGACATCTTCACTACGAACTGGGACACACTTCTGGAAAGGACTCGAGATTTTGTCCTTGACCGGACATACGATATTGTCCGAACCTGCGACGAAATACCATCTGCATCCAAACCGCGCATCGTAAAGCTGCACGGCTCCTTACCCGCCCACTTCCCTTTCATCGCAACCGAAGAAGACTATCGAACATACCCAAGGCGTTTTGCCCCATTTGTCAATACCGTTCAACAAGCGATGATGGAAACCGTATTTTGTCTCATAGGTTTTTCAGGAGACGATCCCAACTTTCTGAATTGGTCAGGTTGGGTGCGGGACAATCTTGGCGAGCTTGCACCCAAGATATATCTGGCGGGTTGGCTTGATCTATCGCCTCACCGTCGCCGCATGCTGGAAGATCGCAATGTTGTTCCTATCGACATCTCCCGGCATCAGCAAGCCCTGAACTGGCCCGAGAACCTGCGACATCGATACGCCACCGAGTGGATTTTGCATACCTTGGAGCATGGCCGGCCCTACGATATAATAGAATGGCCCTCCCCACCCGGTTTGTCTCCTCCTCAAATCCCTAAACATCTACAACCAGTAGAAATTGTGACTATTAACGCACCAATGAAAGAACCCCCACCACCAGATATTGACCCAGCTCCCGCGGATTTGCCGAAGCAGGTTAGGTCGATCATTCAAGCATGGAAACATAACCGCAACGTGTATCCAAGGTGGCTGGTTTTGCCTCCGGCACGGCGCCATCTGGTCGAGCAGACTTTGGATGATTGGGAGGAGGCTATACTCCAAACGCTTCCCGAATTGAAGCCAATCGAAACGCTCTTCACTATTCGGGAATTGGTTTGGCGGCGAGAGAGTTTACTGGAACCATTGTCAGAGGAACTTGAGAAGGCAGTGCAAGATGTTCTTGATGACGTTGACTGCGGCGCACGTAAGATTCGGGGCGAGGATGGCCATACTGTCGACTGGGCAGGCATTCGTGAGGCATGGACAGATTTAGCTTTCGCCTTGCTGACAGGCGCACGGTTGCGTTTTGATGCAAATAATTTTGATCGTCTATTAGCGGGTCTTCGCCCTTTTCAGGACGATCGACCGGAAGTCGTCCAGCGCATTCATCACGAAAAATGCCTGCGAGCTTTATATTCACTGGATTTCGCCCAACTCGAAAAACTGCTGAATGGGTGGAATCCCGAAGGCGGCGACCCCATCTGGATGTCTCGAAAAGCCGCCATCTTGATTGAAATGGGCCGCAACGATGAGGCGGTTAGCCTATTGAACCAAAGCCTATCGGTTGTCAGAGAGGCGCGGGGCCGTGAGGGCACGCTCGCATACCCATCGCGTGAAGGTTGGATATTGTGCTTCGCGATTGCCTTTAGTCCCAGCATTCGAAAACTGACGGATGAGACGGTGGACGGACCTCCTCCTTTCGGGCGTTGGAAGCAACTCGCCGCCTTGGAGTGTGATGCTTTTTCACAGAAGAGACGATTTCTTGAAGCATTGAAGAATGATACTGAAGAAAAGGAAGCGCCTCTATTTGATCTTGGAGCCCGTCCGGGCAAGACTATCCGCTTTTCACTGGCCGCATACAAACGACGGGTTGCCGCTAACCAAGCGGTGCGTTTGTGCGAAGTGGCTGGTCTCCCACCCTCGGCAGCGGATTTTGTTGTAGCATCAGACCTCCTGAATCTGGCGGCAGACCACCTCGTAAACACCGATGCCGCATTAACGTTCCGTATGGTTCTGCGCATGTCGCGATCCGAAGCAGATAAGACCTTCAACCGAATTTGGACGCGATCGAGAATCGCCGCCATGCCAATGGAGCATGTGACGACGCTAGCTGATTCAATCTCCAGTGTCATATCCTATGCTCTTCCCAGATTCACCCGCTCAATAAAGTCCGACGATTCATGGCCGGGCCGTCTCAGAATTGCCACTGAAGCCTTGTCACGCCTTGCGCTTCGGCTTCCTCCAGAACGCACGGAAGAGATCTTCAGGCAAGCGCTGGATTATTATCAAATGAAAGAAATGGCCCTCCACCCTTGGATCTATAAATCCATGCGGGATCTCCTGCACCGCACTTGGGAAGCGCTTCCCAAGGAACGCAAAACCCTCTTGATCCTCGACCTGCTAACCGCCCCAATCTCAGGAATGAACGGGTTCCAATCCTTTAAATATTGGCCGGACCCAGGGGAACTGGTTGCCAACGCCGACAAGAGCATTGCACCTCCCAGAGTTCCAGAAACAGAGGAACGTTGGTCCGAAGTTGCTCACATGATACGGCAGGGCCTGAATAAGGCCGGAGAGCCTCGCCGTCGTGCGGCCTTGAGACTTGCACCAGCGGGTCAATGGGGTTGTTTCACCGAGGATGAGAGAAACCTCATGGCGGAAGCCCTCTGGCAGGATCATAATCGCCTACCTGATGGCACCACATTGCTTGATTGGGTGTTTCTCTTGCTGCCGGAGCCCGAGCCAGGTTTGGCAGAAAAGCGATTTCGAGAGAAATGGATGGGTCCGCAGGAGGTTACAAAAAAAGAGGAATTTTGCGAATTTTTTTGGAAATTGGGAAACGCCTTGGATAGCCTCAGAGGTCTTCAACAACCGCTAACCTTATCGGAAGAAGAATGCAGCAATATTTCTGCTTCTATCGAGAAGTGGGCCGATCTCCCCTTGCCCCAGAATCAATTATTCTTCCCAGAATGGGGAATTCGTGAAGCAATCGCTGGACTCCAGTCCATACTGCGAGAAATCAACCTATCGCCTCCCATCGCGGAAAAACTGTATAGGAGAGCACTGGAATTAAGCCAGACAGAGACTCCCGGCTTTCAGTTATTTGGCGGGCTGGCAAAGTCCCTGCCGGATAGGCTCGATGAGTTATCCATGTCTATGAGAAAAGGATTGTCTTCCGAAAAGGCCGTATTGGCGGAAGAAGCTGTATTGGGCCTTGAGCGCTGGCTTACGCATAGCGTGGAGAAACCATCGATATCCCCTTCCCCGCCACTCGATTTGCTGCGGGAGGCCGGCGTAATGATCGCCACGCGCCGTCGGGGCGTTCTCTTCAGGGCACTGGAATTGGCCAGACGGGTCTTCTTGAGTGGCGCCAGCGAGCAGCGCGACGCTATTGCCTCGCTGGCAATAGAAGGCATGCGCTATCTCATCGAAGAGCTGCGATATGATCGTGACCACGATGAGGAATCCGAGAAGGACATTCCCCTGCTCCGATGGAGCTGCGCCCATCTGGCATTGGCTATGTCTGCTTCCGGATATGAGAATGATCCAACCGTGGAACAATGGGTGGACATAGCCAGGAACGACCCACTCCCGGAAGTCCGGTATGCCGAGCGACCAACCGTCGTGGTTCAGAATCAAGAGTCGCCAGCTGAAGAGATGACGTAGGAGCCAGCAGCTGTCGACACCCGGCGCGGGCAATAACCCCGCGCCGGGATGGTGGCTCTGTCAGCTACTGCGGCGCCTCATCAGCCAAGAATCGCCTTGAGGTCCTCATCGGGTGAGGAGATCGGCATAATGTT
>CALFXO010000019.1 GCA_937958025.1 uncultured Syntrophobacteraceae bacterium | reverse complement strand
TCCGTTACCACCCGCGATGCAAATGACTCTTGATTTTCGGCGCGTCGCCTGTATGCTGAAACGGATTTGGTGGCCTAATGAAGGGCGATAGCCCGCGCTGGTGGAGCGATTCTGGAAAAAGGTGCGCGATGGAGCCCGAGAAGCTGAAGAAGCTTAAAATCGATCGCAATGACCCGGTTGTTTCTCAAACATATATGAAGGGTCCGGCAGTGAGGGGGAAAAAGTGGAGATATTCCATTATCTTTCTCCTCGTGGCAGCTTTGGGCCTGGTGGCGCTTCAGCTTTACGGCAAGGGCTTTTTTACCCGGGCTGTCTCCGTGCAGATCGTGGCGGCGGGGATGGTCCACCCTTCGCAAACGCTTACGGAAATGAGCGCGAGCGGATACGTTGTGGCGCAGCGTCGGGCATCCGTTGCATCTAAGGGGACCGGCCGTCTCGTTTATCTAGGGGTGAAGGAAGGAAGCCGGGTCCGTTCGGGGGACGTCATAGCACGTTTGGACGATGAGGACCTGAATGCGGAGAAAGCCCAGGCTGAAGCTCAACTAATCGCCGCGAAGGCGGAATTGGCGCAGGCCGAAACCGAACTGGAGACGGCGGAGCGCAGTCTTGTCAGGTATCAGCGACTGCTGGCGGGAGGGGGCGTTTCTCAGGAGAGCTACGATACGGCGAAAGACAGGGCGCTCAAGGCGCAGGCGGCGGTGGGGGTCGCGAAGGCTCACGTCGGGGCGATGGCGGCCGCCGTCGGCAAATCGGATGTCCTCATAGAATACACCCGGATACGCGCGCCCTTTGATGGCGTCATACTTACAAAGAACGCCGACATCGGGGAGGTGGTGGCCCCTTTCGGCTCTGCAGCCAATGCCAAGGCTGCGGTGGTCACCATGGCGGACCTGTCGTCGCTGATGATCGAAGCGGATGTTGCCGAAGCTTCCATAGAAGGCGTTCGCGAGGAGCAACCGTGCGAGATGCAGCTGGATGCTTTCCCGACCGAACGATTCCAGGGGCATGTTGACACTATCGTCCCGACGGCGGACAGGACAAGGGGCTCGGTTATCGTGAAAGTGCGGTTCGATAGTCTCGATCCGAGGATCATGCCGGAGATGAGCGGGCGCATCCTGTTTCTGTCCCGTCCTCTGACGCCGGAAGAAGAGAGGCCTTTTCTCGGCGTCCATAAAGACGCATTGACCAAAGTGGACGGCGTGGAAGGGGTTTTCAAAATCGGGAGCGATCAGGCGCACTGGACTCCCGTTTTGAAACCAGAATTCTTCGGTGATTACATCCGCCTGGAGTCTCCGTTTCAGACGGGGGACCGCATCGTGCTGAAGCCTTCCGCGAATTTGAAGGATGGAAGCAAGGTGAAGGGCGAGGAGAGTTGAGAGGTGAATCTTTCGTCAACCTCCAGCTCGAAACGCCAACCTGTCGTATGCATCCGGGACGTTCATAAATACTACAGGCGCGGCGCCCAGGTCGTTGAAGTATTGCTCGGCATAAACCTCGATATCCCGGACGGAGCTTTCGCGGCGCTGATGGGGCCGTCCGGTTCGGGGAAGACCACTCTTCTCAATCTCATCGCGGGAATCGATCGCCCCGACAGAGGCGAGTTGCTGATCGGGGGCGTGGACATCACCAAACTAAGCCAAGTGGAACTGACCCGATGGAGAGCCCGCAATGTGGGTTTCATTTTTCAGTTCTACAACCTATTGCCCGTATTGACTGCTCTTGAGAACGTGGAGTTGCCGCTGACGTTGACCAAGCTGAGCAGGAGAGAGCGAAGGGAGCACGCCATGCTGGCGCTCGAACTGGTGGGGTTGACGGAACGAGTGCACCACTATCCTGGCGAGCTTTCGGGAGGCCAGCAGCAGCGGGTCGCCATAGCGCGCGCCATTGTGGTCGACCCCATTCTCATAGTGGCCGACGAGCCCACTGGAGATCTCGACAAGGGGTCCGCAGAAGACGTTCTGAATCTCATGCAGCGTCTTAACCGGGAATTTTACAAGACCATCATCATGGTCACGCACGATCCGAAAGCCGCCGAAAGGGCTGAGCATGTGCATCACCTGGATAAGGGCGTTCTGAGCGACGGGGAGGACCAGGAACGCGGGACTCGGATATGACGCTCCTCAAACTGGTGCTTCGGAATACGTTCAGGCAGCGGTTGCGCACGGTCCTCACGCTCATCGGAATGGCGGTTGCCATATTGGCCTTTTGCCTGCTCCGAACAGTGGTTGAAGCCTGGTACGGGGGCGTGCAGGCATCGGCCCCCGACCGATTGATAACCCGCAATTCCGTTTCTCTCATCTTTCCCCTTCCACTGAGTTACCGGACGAGAATCCTCCAGATGTCAGGCGTCAAGCAAGTGGTGTACGCGAATTGGTTTGGTGGAGTCTATATCGACGAACACAACTTCTTCCCCAGGATGGCGATCGGCCCGAGTGACTACTTTGAAGTCTATCCGGAGTTCGTCCTAACTCCGGAAGAAAAATCGAATTTTTGGCGACGAAGGAACGCCTGCGTTGCGGGGCGCAAGATAGCGGAGAAATATCATTGGAAAATCGGGGATACGATCACGATGCGGGGCAACATCTATCCGGGGGATTGGAGCTTCGTGCTGGTGGGAATCTACCATGGGGCAGAGAAGACCACGGATGAGTCGCAGTTTCTCTTCCGTTGGGACTATCTGGATGAGACCTTGCGAAAGACATCTCCAAGCAGGGCCGGACGGGTGGAACTCTACATAGTGAAGCTGGACGACCCGACGAATGCCGGCGCCATATCGAAGGCCATTGACGTCCTCTTTGAGAGTTCTCTGGCCAAGACGCTCACTGAGACCGAAAAGGCCTTTCAACTTGGGTTCGTGGCGATGACCGAAGCCATCGTAATAGCCATACGCATTGTTTCTTTTGTAGTGATCGGGGTGATCCTCATGATCCTCGCAAACACGATGGCCATGGCGGCGCGGGAGCGGACTTCGGAATATGCGGTGCTGAAAACGATGGGATTCGGGAATTTATTTCTGACTTGCTTGATAGCGGGCGAGTCGGTTTGCATTTCCATGTTGGGAGGAGTTGTCGGGATGGCGCTGAGTTTTCCTTCGGCGTCTGTTTTCAGTAAAAAGATGGGGAGCTTCCTGCCCATATTTCACCTGAGCTACAGCACGTTGCTTCTAAGCGCCGGAATATGTTTCCTCATAGGATTGCTGGCCGCGGTTTTTCCCGCCTGGCGCGCTTCAAGGGTGGAGGTCGCCGAAGCGTTGGGACATGTGGGATAGGAATTGGCCGCGGAATGGATGAAGGACTCGTTCTTTTTCTGCCGAAGGCGGGATGGCAGTCTATTGGGGCGAGGTCGCAGGGCGTGGGACGCACAATGCGACCTCTAGTCTGTCATGCCGCGCCGGTCGCTATTTTCTGCGCTTCTAGCTTAGCCTTTTCATGGAACTCCGATTCATCAATCCGCCCTTCCACGAAATCGCTCCAGCTGCGAAAGTCGCTGAAAAAGCAGAGCGTCAATCCTTTTTCCGCGCACACTTCCCTATAGATGGCGTTCGCCTGCTTGGCTCTGGCTCTCTTTTCCTCTTCCTCTTTCTGGGCCTTGGCTTCCTCTTGCTTGTCGACGAGAACGTACTTGCCAAAGACCTTTGAAAATTCCTGCATTTCACCATTGGCTCTATCGGTTAGCTGCGACTCGCCGATGCGGCCTTCGACGTATTCCTTCCAGGCGTCAAAGTCTTGCAGCGCAGTGACCCTCAAGCCGCTGTCCTCGCACGCCTGACGGCAAACTGCATCCGCTACGCACATGCGATCCGCTTCCGACTCGGAGCACTCGTTGTTCTCTTGTTCCGTATTTTTCGATTCGTCGGACATGTTCCCCTCCTGAGACGATCCGTACAGTTCCTCTCGCACGATGCGTATGCGCCTCTTGTTGTCGTTATGCATTGCCCGTGAGGCGGGTGCACTTTTCATTAATAAGCAAGGAGCGTGCCTGATGGGCCGCCGGAGCAACCCCTCAGGGGCCGCGGTCAGGCTCGGCTCTGAAATTGAAGAACCTGGTTACGGCTCAAAAAAACCCTTAAACCGTTGCATTGCGCTTTCTTCTATGACGCCCAGCCTGAGGAGGTTTTCCGGGGTGAACAACTTGAACACGCCGGTGGACCTGGCGCAGAGCTTAGAACTCGAATCGTAGATAATCCCTTCCACCACGGCTTCCCGCTCCCCCTTGACTTCCAGCACTCTTCCTTCCGTCCGAATCTCGTCGCCTATGTAGAGCGGCTTCAAAAAGTCCACCGTTAGAGACTTGGTGAGGCTCAGACGCTTCAGCATGAAAAGAGCCGCACGCCCCATGATCTCATCGAGTATCGTGGAAATGACGCCGCCGTGGACGAGGTTGTCCCATCCGCACAGATGACTGGGCACGGTGAGGGAAGAAAACACCATTTCCCCGTCGGTGTGGAACTTCATGTGCAGCCCGGACGGGTTGGTCGGACTGCACCCGAAGCAGTTGTGCGTTTCCCTGTCCAGCGGTATTTCGTGTTCCTGGCTCGTTCCCATTGAATGCTTCCTCCAAATTCATAGGTTGGTGTAAAATAAAAAAAGAGCCGCTCCCTGTCAATGTTTTGAAAGCGGCGGTTCGCGCGCCGCAATCGGGAAGGCCCTCGATTTTGTCTTTCATGCATCCCGAGAGGCGGGCTGGAGCAGTTCTTCGAGCTGTGCATCCTTTTCCCGCCAGAGAGTCCCGAGCCAGTTCTGGATGTTTTCTCGATGCTTCGGGTTGTCGTAGTAGTCACCCAGCAGTTCTTCGGTGATGGGCAGCCGTTCTACCCGCACACGAACCTCAGTCACCTTTCCAGCCAGAAAGTCCCAGAGGCCCTTCTTGCCTCCGGGGTAGGCGATGGTCGTATTGACGATCCAACGGATGCGACCTTCCATCGCCGCAAGGACCATTGCCACGCCTCCGGCCTTGGGACGCAGCAGACGCCTATAGGGGGACTGTTGCTTGCAGTGCTTCGCGGAAGTAAATCGCGTTCCCTCCACAAAATTCATAATGGATATCGGGATCGTCTTGAATTTCTCGCAAGCCTTCCGCGTCGTTTCAATATCCTTCCCTCTCAGATGAGGGTTCTTTTCAAGGAACTCCTTTGAATACCGTTTCATGAAGGGAAAATCGAGCGCCCACCAGGCCGGTCCCAGAAACGGAACCCATATCAGCTCCTTCTTGATGAAAAACTTGAGGAGCGGGATCTTACGGTGGAAAATCTTCTGTAAGACGAGAATATCAACCCATGACTGGTGGTTGGCGAGGACAATATGCCAGTCTTCGGGATTCAGGCTTGAAAGATCGATTCCCTGCACATCCCATCGGATATTTTTCGTAAAGCTCAGGTTCCAGTTGTTGACGTCGATCCAGATGTTCGCCATTCTGTTTATGATGCGTCCGCAGCCTTTTCTCCAGCCATCGAACGGGATGATGAACTTGAAGAAGGCGACAATGTAGAGAGGGATGACGCAAAGGACTGTATTGATGATGTAAAGGACGAGGGCTATGATCCCGATCAGCGGCGCGGGCAAAAAGGCGAGCATCACAATTTCTCCAGGATTAAGGTCTTTTTTTCAATCGGCGAAAAGTAATCACGTCATTTGGGGTGCAGACGCTTCCCTGTCAATGTCCGGTCCTTTTGGAAAATTCTTTTTGGGCGCGTTCGAGGAATTCCCTCGCATGGGCTCTGGTCTTTTCCGAAATAGAAACACCCCCGAGCATACGGGCCAATTCTTCAATGCGCTCCTTGGAAGTGAGGGGACGCAGTGAAGTGACGGTTTCCTTGCCGGTCGTCTGCTTGCTCACTTTGAAATGATGCTCCCCATAGCACGCGATCTGGGGAAGATGCGTGATGCAGATGACCTGATTCTTCCCGGCGAGCTTCTTCAACTGGAGCCCGACCAGTTCAGCTGTTCGCCCGCCAATCCCTGTGTCCACCTCGTCGAATATTAGCGTCTCGGCTTCCCCCTTGAGGCTCAACAGGCTCTTCAACGCCAGAAGGATGCGAGACAATTCGCCGCCTGATGCTATGCGCACAAGGGGTTTTAATTCCTCTCCGGGGTTTGCCGAGAGGAGAAACTCGACGCGGTCGATTCCGGAGGGGGTGAACGGGGCTTCCGCCATGGCGGCGTCATCGTTTCCGTTGCCAAAGGAAACGCCAAACCTCGCGTGCGGCATGTCGAGAGCCGCGAGCGTGGCTTCCACTTCGGCGTCCAGTCTCAACGCCGCTTCCCGCCGGCGCCTGGAAAGTTCGGAAGCCGTGTCCAGATAAAGCCCTCTGAAGCGTTCCAGGTCCTTTTCGAGCTTTTCTTCAACAGCCGTCGGGTCGTCGCCTTCGCCCAACGCTCGCCGGAGTTCTTCAAAGTGCTTGAAGATTCCCGCCACGCCTTCGCCGTTTCCATATTTCTTGCCGAGGCGTTGCAGCTGAGCGAGGCGCTCTTCGACCGCCGCGAGTCTTTGGGGATCGGACGAAATGGAATGCGCATACTGTTGGAGGGAATGGGCGAGCTCTTCCAGGTGGATCACGGACTGCTCGACATGATCGCGCAGTCCGTCTTGCGTGGGGTCTATGCGCTCCAGGGTTAGCAGGTCCTTTTCCACTTCGGACAGCTTCCCGATGATGGCGCCCCTCTCGGCGTATAGCGCCCCGTAGGCTCTTTCGGCGGCCTCTACCAGGGTCACGGCGTGGCGCAGGACGTTTCGCTCTTGTTCAAGGACCAAGTCTTCGTCGGATTGGAGCTTCGCCGATTCTATCTCGTTATACTGAAAGCGCATCCATTCGTATTGCGCCTCCCTCTCCTGCCGCATGCGGCGGAGCTTCTGGAGTTCCTCCCTCACTCCTGACCATTGCGTGTACAGTTGATAAACCTCGTTGCGCCGCGGCTCCAGTTCTCCGAAAGCATCGAGCAGGTCCAGGTGTATGGCGGGGTCGAGCAGCAGTTGGTGCTCGTGCTGGCCCGAAACGGATATGAGGCTTTTCGCCAGCTGTTGCAACTGCTGCAATGTGGCTGTCTGTTCGTTTATGAAGATGCGGTTTCTTCCGCTTCGGTTGATCGCCCTTCGAATGATGATTTCATCCGCCGCCTCCAGATCCAAAGCGCTTAATCGCTCCCGCATGGCTTCCGGAGTTTCAAGGGAAAAGACGCATTCCACGGTCGCTTCTTTCGCCCCTGTTCTAATCATTTCCTGGGACGCCCGACTTCCCAAAACGAGATTCACGGCGCCTACGATGATGGATTTGCCTGCTCCCGTTTCACCTGAGATGATATTGAGCCCTTCATGGAAAGGGGCTTCCAGATTCTGGATGATGGCAAAGTTGTTTACGATCAATTCACGCAACACGCCCGTGCGCCTCCAGGGAATAGGTTTCCGTCGTCTGTGGATCAAAAACATTATACATAACCTGCGAAAAGATGATAAGCCCTCTGTTGGCGAATGGTTAACGCTGAATGCCGGAGGTAGGAAGAAAACGGGAGGAAGCTGACGACTTCAAACCGCACGCCATCATTCTGCCGCGGCGGAAAATTTCATTGGATTTCGGTATGGATTCTGTTACGTTGCTTCGCTTGGCGTTTTTTGCGAGTACGTTTCTCACATTGTAAGAGCGAGGATGGAACAAACGTATGCTTAGGGATTTAATCGACAAGATCCTGAGAGTGACGAAGAAGAAATCGGGTTTTACGCTGCGTGAAGACCCGTATGGATATGCAGTGGATGGAAGACCGGCTTTTTTCCTTCGAGGCTGGTTCGAGCGGATCGTCGCGAAAACGTCCATTCCTGACGATCAACAGAAGGTGCTAGAGGAACTCGGGCAACGAGGCACTGTCGTATATCTCATCAAGTATCGGTCCCAGCTGGATTTTGTATTCACGAACCTACGACTTTTTCAACTGGGGCTTCCCGCTCCAAGCTTCATTTTCGATGTTCACCCCTACCTGTGGCAACCTCGGTGGTACGCTGTCAAGTTGCTATTGCATCACATATACTGTCTTCTGCGAAAGGGCAGGCTGCCAAATCCTTATGAGGGTGGAGACTACCGGAAGAAAATTCTTGAAGGGAAAACCGGCCTTCTCTTCATCCTTGGGGAGAAGGGGTACTATCAGCGGACCGTTCTTGTCAAAAACGATCCGTTGGATCACCTGCTCGAGATACAGAAAGATTGCGACAAGCCAATATTCATTGTTCCCATTGTGCCGCTTTACAGTCGCGCCCCTTCAAAGACGCGGCGGGGCGTGCTGGAATTATTCCTCAGACACCGCGAGCACCCTGGAGCCCTTCACAAGCTTCTTTCCTACATACGGAGCTATTCTAATTCCGTGATAGAAATTGGCGAACCTATTAACCTACAGGACGTCCTCCCTGAGTTGTCGGAGCAGGTCTATGAGCGGCGCAAGCAGGTTTTCGAGCTTCGGCGCGACGCCATCGAATCGGCGGATACAATAAAGCGGGCGATTGTCGGACCGATCCTCAAAAGCAAGCTGGAACTCAAAGATATTATTTTGCACCATCCCAAGCTCAACGCCTTCATCCAGCGTCGCGCCCGGTCCAGCAATCAGGAGGTGTGGAAGGTGCGCCAGGAGGCGGACAGGAATCTGGATGAGATAGCGGCCGATTACAACTATACGTTGATCGTAGCGGGCGAGAGGCTTCTCTCCTGGATACTGAACCTTCTGTTTGACGGCGTGGATGTGGACACGGAGAGTCTGCAAAAGGTGAAAAAGGCCGCGAGGAACAAGACGCTTATTTATGTTCCGTGTCACAAGAGCCACATGGATTACCTGATTCTCTCCTATATCCTTTTCAAGAACAATCTTTACCCGCCCTTTATCGCGGCGGGGAAAAATCTTTCCTTCTGGCCGCTCGGTCCTATTTTCAGGAGGGGAGGGGCTTTTTTCATCCGGAGGACTTTTAAGGGAAACAAGTTCTATGCCGAGATTTTTTCCCTTTATGTCAAGACCATGGTCCAGTGGGGGCATAATATAGAGTTCTTCATCGAGGGGGGGCGCAGTCGGACGGGTAAGATGGTGCTGCCTAAACTCGGCCTGATGGCCATTCTCATACAGGCTGTCGAAGAAGGCTTCTGCGACGATCTCGTTTTTGTTCCAACCTCGATCTGTTATGATCGCATCCCGGAAGAGGAAGCTTATGTCAAGGAGATTTCAGGCGGGGCGAAAGTAGATGAAAACATCAAACAATTGGTAAACGCGAGGCGTTTTCTCAAGAAACGCTATGGCCGCGTTTACGTGCAGTTTGCCGAACCCGTGTCGCTGATCAAATATCTGCATCGCCGCCGCCTCGACCTGACCAAGATGCCTTCAAAGGTGCGACATGCAATGTACCGGGATTTTTCTTACAAGATCATTAACAGCATCAACGAAGCATCCCTCCTGACCCCCCATGGTCTAGTGGCCGCGTCACTGCTCAGCTCCTCTCGACAGGGCGTTTCGATGGCCGAGTTCCAGGCTGTTTGCCGCATGTTTTATGACTACGTGGCGGCGCGTGGGATAAAGATGTCCAACACCCTCAAGAATTATGACGCAGTGGTCGAGGATGCGTTGCGGGATTTCGAGCGGAGCAAGCTGGTGGTGAAGCTCAAGGATGAGGACGAGGATCTCGAAGAGGATGTTTTTACTTTCGACGAGAGCAAACGGCTCACCCTCGAGTACTATAAGAACAATGTGATCCATTTCCTCCTTCCCGCGGTGTTCGTTTCCACGTCTATCCTGGCGCAGCAGACGTTCCGGGTGAGTCTGACGCAAATGCTGGAGGACATCGCTTTCCTCAAGGACTTCTTCAAATATGAGTTTGTCTACAATAACGACCTCAGCAACGAGGATCTGGTCCAGGGCGTCCTGGACGTGTTCGAGGCGCAGGGATGGCTGCACCCGACCGGGGACGGAGACCAGCCATACCTGCTGGCGCACAAGGGGCTAAAGGCCGCCGATGCGTTTCACGGCCTCATCCGCAATTACTTCGAAGGCTACTGGCTGGTGTTGCGGTCGTTCCAGTATCTGCAAAAGAAACCTTATGCGGAAAAGGACCTGCTGAAGAAAATCCTGAGCCTTGGAGAGAAGAGTCTTAAACTCGAATTGATCGAGCGGCAGGAGTCGATTTCAAAAATTATCTTCGGCAATGCTCTGAAATACTATGTGGAGCGGAATGTAGTTTCAAAGAGTTCGGACGGGGAGAAGGGGAAGGACGCGGAAGTGTATTCGGGCGTTGGAGACCGCCAGTTGATCCAGCATTACAGTAAACAGATCGGCCGGTTCATGCGCTCGCCCCGGTTCACCTTGCAGGTTGAGGTGGAGCCATGAATGCGGGAGCCCTGGAGGATGGACGGCCTGACGGCGTCCCGTCCCTTACAGGATCGTCAGTTCTTCGGAAGCCGTATTGAGCGACTGCACGCCGTCACGGGTTGTGAGGTAGGTGTTCTCGAGTCCCGCTATTCCGACATCCGGGATGATGATTTTGGGTTCAAAGGCGAAGACCATCCCTTCCTGGAGCGGCATGCCGCGACCTTTCGAGACGAATGGGTACTCGTCCACCTCCAGGCCGACGCCGTGCCCGATGAAACTCACTCTGGCGTTTCCATGACCCATGAAGACCTTCGCCCAACCGGATTCTTCGGCGTGGCGCACCATCCGGTTGTAGACGTCTTCCGTGAGGACGCCCGGCCTTGCCATTTCTCTTAGCAGGGCGTGCATTTCCTGAACGGTCCGGTAAGCTTCAATAATTCTGGGGAGCGGTTCGCCAATGGAGTAATTCCGGGTCTGGTCGTTCAGGTAGCCATTGTAGTTCATCATCACGTCGATGCTCACCACTTCGGAGCGGCCGATGCGCCTTTCGCCCGGTCCCTGCCCAAAGGCGGGGCTGAGCCCCGTGCCGCCGGTGGGAGCGTCGGCATAGGATGGAACCGCTGCTTCCGGCCCAGACAGGACATGGCCGAAATGCATGTCCATGTTGAACGCGCGCAGCCTAAGCAATCCAAGATGCCCCGCCTTGCGCGCCGCCATCTCCAGTTCGGCGCTCAACTCCAGTTCAGTGATCCCCTCCCGCAGTGCGAATGGAACTGCATCCGCCACCACCCTGGCAAGTTCGGCGGCTTTCCGCATCATCCCAATTTCCCACTCCGATTTAATCATACGAATTTGCCGAATGAGGTGGCTGACGTCAACAATGCGGCTTTCGGGAAACATGCCCTGATAGAGAAAATAGGAGTTGGCCGGCAGAACATCCAACTCCATTCCCAGGCGCTTGGCTGGCGAGGCGCCGCAAACGCTTGCGACCGCGGGGGGAAGCTCCTTCATGCTCTTTAACGACGCAACGGGCCGGATGGGGGACTGGGACAACGCCCTCTCCACGTCCCGCCGAACCAGGAAAAGCGGCTGTCCCGTGGCCGGTATGATTAGGTGCGCGTCCTGCACTGTTCCCGTAAAGTAATAGAGATCGGCATTTTGGCGGATTATGGCGGCTTCCACATCGCCTTGCTGCAGCAGCGCCTGCAACGCGACGATCCGCCCTGCGATCTCGCTCATGGGCGTGAGGATCATGCGGGCTTCTCCTTTCCGGTGAGTAGAAAGGCGTGCATGTCTAAAAGGATGCGCCTATGGCGCGCTGGAGGTCCGCCCAAGCCATGCGGTGGCCGTAGAGCGCCTTGTAATAGTCCGCGCGGCTTTGCATAACGTATACTTGGGCGTCCAGGACCTCCGAGAAAACGACCATTTGCTCCCTGTACTGCACCGTAGTGATGCGCTCGTTCTCCAGGGCCTGAGCCAGCGCGGTCCTGGATGTTTCGATATTGGCTTTCGCCACCCCGACCTGCTCATATGCGTCTTGTATCTGGAGGTAGACGCGGTTGACCAAGTCTTCCTCCTGCCTCTCGAGCGCATTGCGGCGATAGACCCATTCTTTGGCCGCCGCATGGGTTTCCCCGCCTTCAAAGAGGTTCCACCGGAGCTTCAGGCCTATACTTGCGTTATAGCTGTTCGTATAATCGTTTTTGTCCGCGAGGAAGTCCTCGCCCTCGCGATAATAACCCCCAACGGCTGAAATTTGGGGAAAATACCCGCTTTTTGCCACCCGCATGCGTTGCTGCGCCGCATCGATTGCGGCCTTTGCGGAACGAAGCTCAGGCCGTTGCTCCTGGGCCTTTAGAAAGAGTTGCTCTAGAGTGAGGGTGTTGGGGGGGGGAGTGTTTTCCCAGTCGGACTCCTCAAGAGTCAGATCGACGCTGTAGTCAATATTGAGGAGTCTGTTGAGGCGCGATTTCGCCAGGTGCAGGTCCTTAACCGCAGCCCTCTCATTTTGCGTCGCTTCGGCCAAGGCCACATCAGCCTTGAGGACGTCGTTCCGGGGCGTGAGTCCCTGGCCGAATTGGGAGACAGCGTTCTTGCGCTGCACCTCGAGCGCCTTGATGTGGTCTCTGGCCACCTCCAGCAGACGATTCGATAGCAGGACTTGCAGGAATGCGTGCTGAATGTCCCGAATGCAATCCATCCTCACCCCGTCCCGATCATAGGATGCAATGTCCTTCCCGATTTTCGCCGCCGCTAAGTTGCCGCTGAGGGAGAAACCCGTGAACAGGGGCTGCGTCAGGGTGACTTCCCATCTGTTCAGCTCCGTATGGCTGGAAGGGATGTCCTGGCCATTGAACGTTTGGTAAGGTTGGTCGTCAAGCTCCGTAAAGGAATAGCCTGTGTCCAGCTTAGGATAAAACTTGGCTTCGGCTTGGTTGACGGATTGCGCCGCCGCCTGTATCTGCTCCTCCGCGGCAAAGATGAGAGGATTGTGCTCCAGACCGTAAACCACCGCAGCATGCATGGTCAGCGGTTGCCCCGGAAGCGAGGCGGAGTTGGCCGCACCCTTTTCGTCCGCTTCCGCGATGCTCGCCAAAGCCAGTACTATCGCCGCAGCAGCGGCGAACAAAATCTTCCCTTTCCCCTGCATAATTGTCTTCCTCTGGCCAGACGCCTAAACGAAAATGAAACTCCGCGAGGTCACTCGCATGATGCAACAAGACGCTTCATAAATGACAGGCTGAGCTCCGTAAGGCTTTCCACGACATAATTTGCTTTCGAGAGATCGGATGCGTTTACGGTATGCGTCACGCCGATAACGCAAAGCCCGGCTCCCCTTGCTGATTCCACGCCGTCCGGCGTATCCTCGATGGCGACGCATCGCCTTGCTTCAAGGCCTTCCATGCCGGGCTGTAGCCGGAGCCTTTCCACCGCCTTGGCATATGACTCCGGGTCGGGTTTGCTCCGCTTGACATGGTCCGCCGCGACGATTTGCCGGAACGCGTCTTCCAACCCCAGTGCTTTCAGGTAAAGTCGGATTTCATGGCTGAGCGATCCCGATGCTATTGCAATCGGAGTTTGATGGGATCGCAATTCCTCGACAAGAGAGATGAGTCCTGGAAATGTCGCGACGCCCCTAGTGGACACAACCTGCTCTACGGCTTTGCTCTTCGCGTCTATAAGACCAGCCAGTTCCGCCGCGTCGATATCTCGCCCCGCGCTCCGGAAAGCGGTGGCGATGCAGTCGCGGTCGTCCATGCCGATGTAACGCTCTACGTACGCGCCATAGTCGAATCCCAGCCCCAGGGGCTCGAGAATATGTTGGTACGCTGCGTGATGGACCCGTTCGGTGTCCACCAGGACGCCGTCGCAGTCGAAAATAACCGCGTCGAGATGGTGGAATTGAGGATTCAAATTTGTCCTAACCTCATGCAGTCATCCGCGCTGCTCTGCGATGCCCCTAAGGGGTAGTAATCCGCTATCTCTCTGGTTGCGAAAGAAAAATGAAAAAAACGTCAAACGAAGGATAAATACACCCATCGAGCTTTTAACATTTTTTGGGGGTTATCGGAAATGCTTTCTCGACGCTCCGGAGAAATCCGGCTGGGGAGGAAAGTGTGAAAGACGCATTAACGGGGCGGCGGGGAGAGCATCCGCGGAAGCAGCGAGGGGCTTGGCCCCCCGCGTGTGAAAAGAGCCTATCAGACCTTCCGCACGAGGGGGCGCCATAGCATAGGGCGTCAAGCGCATCAACCAAAGCAGCAGACCGCGTTCCTGAATATCCTGATCCCGTCGCCTTCCTCGTCGAGGGAGCGCCCTTCCCGGCGGAGAAGCTCCTTGCGATAAGTCCAGTGCGGATGATTGGTGCAATGGTTGAACGCTTCCGGGTGCGGCATGAGGCCGAGCACACGGCCCGTGGGGTCGCATATGCCCGCGATGTCGTTAGTCGAGCCATTGGGATTGTGCGGGAAAACCCCTTCGGCCGGTTTTCCGTCAGGAAGGGTGTAACGCATCACCACTTGATTGTTCGTTTCCAACCTGTTGATGGTGTCCGGTTCGGCGAAAAGTTTGCCTTCACCATGTCGCACCGGGAGTTCCATTGTTTTAAGCCCCTGCGTGAAAACGCACGGTGACGAAGAGTTGAATCCAAGGCGCACCCATTGGTCCCGGAACTGGCCGCAATCATTGTTGATAAGAGCCGTTTCCCGCTTCAGTTCGCCCTGCTGGAAGCCTGGCAAGAGTCCGAGATTCACGAGCACCTGGAAGCCATTGCAGATTCCAAGCACCAAGCCGCCCTTGTCCACAAATCCCAGGATGGCGTCGCCCAAACGGTTCTTGAGGCGCATCGCCAGGATGACGCCCGCCCCGTGCTCGTCGCCCCAGGAGAATCCTCCGCCTATGACGAAAATCTGGTAGTCCGCCAATTTCCTGGCGCCGCTCACGAGGCTGTTGAGGTGCACCCTCTCCGCTCGTGCTCCCGCGACTTCCAGCGCGTAGGCGGTTTCAATGTCGCAGTTCAATCCGAAACCCGTCAGGACGAGCGCCCTGATGTCACCAATCATAGGAGTCCTCCAAAAGGCTTTTTCCATGATTCCTTGAGGAGCGCCGCAGGCTCTTCAACGAGCGGCCCACCGTTCTGGCCGGTAATGCGAAGGACTGCCTCCTCCGTTACATGACCTATCATTGAGAAGGGAAGTCCATGGAAAATTTTCTCGAAATCATCTTTCTTGTCCGGTGGGACCGTTACCAGAAATCTTCCGCACGATTCGCTGAAGAGGAGCTGATCGTCCCTGAGAATCCCCTCGACCGGAGCGGACGCCAGATCGAGCGTCATGCCCAACCGCCCTCCAAACGCGACCATCGCGGCATGCACGGCAAGCCCTCCGCGGTGGATGGCGCGGCACGATGCAAGCAACTCATCAGCGATAGCCCGCTCGATCGCCCTGTAGAGCGGCAGAGTTTCTTCGGTGTGGAGCCGCGGGACGTTCGCGCCGACGCACCCCATGAGATCATAGTATTCGCCGCCGCCAAGCTCATTTCGGGTTGCGCCAAGGACGTAGACCACGTCGCCGGGGGCTTTCGCCTCCATTGTCAGACATTTCCGCACGTCCGGAACGACGGTCGATGCGGTGAGCTGTAGCGTAGGGAGACCCGACACCTTGTGCCTCTCCCCGAACGCGCCCGGGAGGCTCCCGTCCACGTACATGCTGTCCTTCCCGGAGAGAAGGGGAATGCCGTATTCGAGGCATATGTCGCGGAGCGCCCAATTGGCTCGCACGAGTTGGGCCGCTTTGAGGCGACCGTCGGGGTTTTGGACAGGATCGTACTGGATGCTTGGCCAGCAAAAGTTGTCTACCGCGCCGATCTCGTCGAGTTTGCCTCCGACCGCGATCAGGCGGCGGACAGCTTCGTCAATGGTGGCCGCCGTCATGTGGTAGGCGTCGATAGCGGCGTAGGATGGATTCAGGCTCTGCGTCACCGCAAGCCCCCGCGTAGACCCCAGCACCGGGCGCAATACGGCGGCGTCATTGGGGACGTCTGAGTCCCGGCCTGTCATGAACTTTATGGCGCTAGATCCCTGGACTTCGTGATCGTACTGCCGTTGAATCCATTCGCGCGAGCAGATGTTTGGGGCCGCGAGCATTGCGTGCAGGAGCTTCCCGTAGTCTGAAGGCTCCGTCAGCACCGGCTCGAGCATTCCCCGCTTTTCCGGAGATTGCCAGTGGGCTTCAAACTCCCACTGCGGGAACCCTTCGCTCGTGAAGTCCACGTCGAGATAGGCGCAGGTTTTGCCCTTGTAAGTTATGTGGAGCTTGCCGCTCGCTTCAAATCGTCCGATCACGGTGCTTTCCACTTCGTGCATCTTCGATAGCTCCATGAAACGGTCGAGATTCCCGGGGTTGACCGCGATAGACATACGCTCCTGGGACTCGGAAATCCATATCTCCCAGACATCGAGTCCTTCGTACTTGAGAGGGACCTTCTCGAGTTCGAGGAGCGCGCCTCCCGCCAGTTGGGCCGACTCCCCTATGGAGGAGGATAGGCCGCCGCCGCCGTTGTCCGTTATGAAGGTGACGAGACCTTCGTCGCGGGCTTCGAGCAGGAAATCGTGCATCTTCTTCTGCATGTAAGGGTCGCCGATCTGCACGTGCCCAGCTGGAGTGTGCTCGGTGTAAACTTCGCTCGAAGCCGTAACGCCGTGGATGCCGTCCTTGCCGACGCGCCCGCCGCTCATGATGATGAGATCGCCCGGTTGCGGGTGTTTCTGTTCCGAGGGCTCTCCTTTGATTCGTTTAGGCATAATGCCCAGCGAAGCCACGAAAACGAGGCATTTCCCAAGGTAGGACGGGTGGAATATCAGGTTCCCAAAAGGCGTTGGGACGCCGTGCTTATTGCCGCCGTCCTTGACGCCCTCGATGATTCCGTCAAGCAGGCGGCGCGGGTGAAGATGCGGCCGAAGCGATCCGGCGTATTCGCGCGGGCCGACGCAAAATCCGTAAAGTCCCGCTATCAACCGTCCGCCTTTTCCTGCCCCCATGATGTCCCGGTAGATTCCGACAATTCCGGTCAGCGAACCGCCGTACGCTTCCATGTTTGAAGGGCTGTTGTGAGTTTCGCCCTTGATGGAATAATAGTGATCCTCGTCGAATCGGGCGACGCCCGCATTGTCCCATAGAACGGAAACAACCCAATCCTTCCGTTTCTGGATTGCGAGGGTGGGGGTCTTGATGCAGGTCTTGAAAAGGTCGTCCACCGCCTGCACGTTTCCGGCATCGAGGTCTCTATAGACGAATTTCCCTCTGAAGGTGTTGTGGTTGCAGTGGTCGCTCCGCGCCTGTGATATGCTTTCGAGTTCCAAGTCGGTCGGAAGGGCGAGCCCCATTTCCTTTCTCGCCGCGACTACTTCCGGGCGAAGGAAGTAGCTCCTGATCGCCGGGACGTCGAGTGGGTGCAGGGCGAGGTTCCGCTCACGGCTGATCTGCATGAGCGCTTCGTCCGATGGGATCGGAATTTCGGTCACCGATGGCGTATGCGCGAGAAGCACCTTGGGGACGATGACGCCCACTCCAGTGGCCGGGTCCCAGTCGCTCCGTGAATAGACGCGCCATTGCTGGATGATGTCGTTTGCGAGAAGCTCCCTGGCGAGGATGTTCACCTGCTCGCGATTCAGGGATGCATTCGACAAGAGATAGAGCTTGGATGTGTATGCTGCGTCGTCCGGCGCGGGGACCCTGCCCAGGTAATCATAGATGGCCTCGATGGCGACGCTTCCCGCCGTATCGCGGACACCGGGGAGGAATCCCACCCACACCGCCCAGTCGAATTCCATATCCGAGGCGATGGGGGTGAACTGCGAAATCTGCGTCACCGGGTTGGTGAAGATTTCCGTGCGGACCGCATCAAGCTCCGAAGGAGACAGGGCGGCGTCGAAGGTCAAAATGTGGATGACCCGAGCCTGCCCCACCTGCCAGTCAAAGTAATCCCGCACTTTGCGGCAGAGGCTCGCCCCTTCAGGATCGAACAAATGGGACTTTAGAGTGATTTCCAATCTTTCGGTCATATGGATTCCAGTGTGTAGGCGCTGCTCCCTGCGGCGGGCGCCGTAAGCGGGTTGTCTGCCATGGATTTTTTCTCCAAAACGCACGAAAGGCCGCCATCAATGCAAATGGGGCCTTTCAGTTGTTTTAATCCCATATTTCAAAGCCGGGGTGGATGACGCAGGCCCCCCTCCCATGGAGCGAGGGCCGGGGGTGCGTCTAAGAGTAATAGCAGTAGTATGGATTGTCGAGCGCCTCATAGAGCGAAGCCATTTCCCCTAAAATCCTCAGGGTGTCAGGATCTTCAGCCGAGGAGAATTTTACGCCCATGCCCCTTGGCGTGACCGCGTCATCCGGTCCGTGCATATTGGCCCAGACAACCTCGCCCTGCACTTCGATGGGCATATCAAGATTGGGAAATTGAATGGAGAGCCGGATGCTCGATTTCAACGGAGCGGGCTGGTCGCACTGAACGAGCATTCCGGCCTCGCTGAAGTGGGTTGAGACTCCTTTTCGCGTTGCGTCCCCCACCTGAAAATCAACCTGGCAAGGGGGCATCTTTCCCTCTTCGTGGGCGTTGTTCTTGCTCATCCGGCAAAATTCCCCATCCTCTACCGCTACCGCCTGTGCGGCCTAGCGCAATTCGGCTCCAAACGTCTTCATAACCTTCGCCACGAGATCGCTGTGCACGGCATTGACTTCTTCATCCGTAAGGCTTCGGTCGGATGCGCGGTACACCAGTCTGTAGCCGACGCTCTTCTTCCCCTGGCCGAATTGGGCGCCACGGTACAGATCGAAAAGCTCGGCGGCTTCCAGGAACGAAACGCCTTCATTTCCTATCAGGTCGAGCGGCCCCTGAACGGGCGCGTTTTCGTCCATGACGAGCGCCATGTCGCGGACTACGGAAGGAAACTTGGGGAGCGAAGTAAAAAGAGGACGCGGCCTCTTTTGGGCGAACAGTTTGTCAAAATTGAGCTCAAAAAGGAAAGCCTGCTTCTTGAGATCGAAAGCGGCTTCAACCTCTGGATGAACGCGCCCGACTGCTCCGAGAACCTCTCCGTTATAGAAAACGGAGGCCGCCATCCATGGGTCCATGAAGGGCGGCAGGGCCTCGACCTTCCAGGTCAATTCGCCCTCGAGATGGAACATTTCCAGGATTCGTTCGACAACGCCCTTCGCGTCGGTGTAGTCGACCTCGGCGTCCCCGCCATAGAGCGGCTGAGTGGATCGCCTGCCGGCCATAATTCCGGCGATGTGATACTGCTCATCCGGGAGTGCTCCGTCTCGCGGAGGGAGAAACGCGCGGCTCAGCTCGAAAAGCTTCAGGTCTTCGTTTTTACGGTAAATGTTGTACTGCGCGGTTTGCAGGAGCCCGGGAATCAGGGATGTGCGCATGACTCCCTGCTCGTCGCTGATCGGATTTTTCACCACCACCGGCTGGAGCCTCGGGTCGTCTTCCGGAAGCCGCAGTTTCCGGATGGATTGCAAGGAGATGAAAGAGTACGACACCATCTCGAAAAGTCCGAATCCCTTGAGCGCTTCCCTAACTTCCTCTCGCATCCTTAGATGCGGATTATGGGTGGGCGACGCCGTGGCTCCCTTCGGATAGGAAACCGAAATATTGTCGTATCCGATCAGGCGGGCCACTTCTTCCGTCAGGTCCACTTCCCGGATTACATCCTGACGAAATGTCGGGGGAACCACACGCAGCGTTTCAACGTTGGAATCATCCACTTGCATTTCAATGCTTCGAAGCGCATTAGCCATCTGCGCCGAGGTGAAATCCGTTCCGAGGAAACGGTTCGTCCGCTCCACCCTAAGGGAAAGAGCCGGCATGATGCAGGGCGTGGGGTAGACGTCGATAATCCCTGCCGCAAGCTTTCCGCCGCCCACTTCCATCATGAGTTGCGCTGCCCGGTCCGCCGCACGGATCGCGCCTTCGATGTCCACCCCCCGCTCGAAACGGTAGCTTGCCTCGCTCCGGAGCCCCAACTTCTTGCTGGTGCGCCGGATGGACTGCGGCTGGAAGCAGGCGCTTTCTATAAGGACGTTCCTGGTTGCGGGAGTGATTTCGGAGTTTAGACCGCCCATTACGCCAGCGATCGCGACGGGCTTCTTGCCGTCACAGATGAGCAGCGTGTCGTCAAAAAGCGTGCGCTCCACGTTGTCGAGCGTGGTGAAGCGTTCGCCCTCCTCGGCGCGCCGAACCACAATCCGGCGCTCCTCGAGCTGGTCGAAGTCAAAGGCGTGGAGGGGCTGTCCCAATTCCATGAGCACGAAATTGGTCACATCGACGATGTTGTTGATGGATCGGAGTCCAATAGCCTCCAGGCGCTCTCGAAGCCAGCGGGGAGAGGGGCCTATGGTCACTCCCTGGACGAGGCGCGCCGCGTATCTGGGGCAGGCGATGGGGTCATCCACTGTAACGGAGGCAAGAGAGTCTATCGCCGGGTTGCTTTCCTGTAATGCAAAGGATGGGTAGCGGAGCTGTACGCCGCATATGGCCGCGATTTCTCTCGCTATGCCGATGGTGGAGAGACAATCCGCCCTGTTTGGCGTGATGGACACGTCGAGAATCGTATCGGGACCGCCGAGAGCGTCCGAGAGCAGGACGCCAATCTGCGTCCCCTCCGGCAGGAGCCATATCCCCGAGGACTCGTCACCCATTTGGAGCTCTTTCTGAGAGCAAAGCATTCCCTCGGAAAATTCTCCCCGAACCTTGGCTTCCTTGATAACAGCCCCTCCGGGCATCCGGGCGCCCGGCAGAGCCAACGGCGCGATCACTCCTTCGCGGACGTTCGGCGCGCCGCAAACGATGCGACGGGTCTTTTCTCCATCGTTCACTCGGCAGATGTGGAGGCGATCCGCGTTTGGGTGTTTGTCGACAGTCTCAACGCGCGCCGTGATGACGCCCTCGATGCGTGGATTGCGCTCCTCGACGGCGTCCACTTCAAGCCCCGTCATCG